>JAEVZM010000630.1 GCA_023392225.1 Pseudomonadota bacterium | reverse complement strand
GCCGTACCCGGCCGCCGGGCATCGACGTCTCGTCCGGCGTCGAGTCCGCGCCCGGCCACAAGGATCCGGCGCTGATCGCCGCCTTCGTCGCGGCGGCGCGGCGAGCGGAGCGGGACCTGTAGGTCAGGTTGGACTTTGGCGCGGTTTCGTGCCAAATCGCCGGCCATGACGATCAACCCCAATACCTTCCGTGCCGGCCCCGATGAGCGCGGCTTCTTCGGCCTCTATGGCGGACGCTTCGTCGCCGAGACGCTGATGCCGCTGATCCTCGAGCTGGAGCAGGCCTATGACGCGGCGAAGGCGGATCCCGCCTTCCACGCCGAGCTCGAGGACCTCAACGCCCACTATGCCGGCCGGCCCAGCCCGCTCTATTTCGCCGCGCGGCTGACCGAGCTTCTCGGTGGGGCGAAGATCTACTTCAAGCGCGACGAGCTGAACCACACCGGCAGTCACAAGATCAACAACTGCCTCGGCCAGATCCTGCTGGCCCGGCGCATGGGCAAGACCCGCAGCATCGCCGAGACCGGCGCCGGCCAGCACGGCGTGGCGACGGCCACCGTCGCCGCCCGCTTCGGCTTTCCATGTGTCGTCTACATGGGCGCCACCGACGTCGAGCGGCAGAAGCCCAACGTCTTCCGCATGCGCCTCCTCGGCGCCGAGGTGAAGCCGGTGACCTCGGGCAGCGGCACTCTCAAGGACGCCATGAACGAGGCGCTCCGCGACTGGGTGACCAACGTCGAATCCACCTACTACCTGATCGGCACCGCCGCCGGCCCGCACCCCTATCCCGAGCTCGTGCGCGACTTCCAGTCGGTGATCGGCAAGGAGACGCGCGAGCAGATCCTTGCCGCGGAAGGCCGCCTGCCGGACATGCTGGTCGCCGCGATCGGCGGCGGCTCCAACGCCATCGGCCTGTTCCACCCCTTCCTCGACGACCCGGAGGTCCGGATCATCGGCGTGGAGGCCGGAGGCCACGGCGTCGATGTCGAGAACGGCCATGCCGCCTCGATGACCGGCGGCCGTCCCGGTGTGCTCCACGGCAACCGCACCTATCTCCTCCAGGACGGCGACGGCCAGATCATCGAAGGGCACTCGATCTCGGCCGGGCTCGACTATCCCGGCGTCGGGCCGGAGCATTCCTGGCTCAAGGACACGGGCCGCGTCACCTACGTGCCGGTGACCGACCGCGAGGCGCTCGATGCCTTCCAGCTGCTGACACGGGTCGAGGGCATCATCCCGGCGCTCGAGCCGGCCCACGCGCTCGCGCAGGTCATCAAGATCGCGCCTGAGATGGGCAAGGACCAGATCATCGTCATGAATCTCTGCGGCCGCGGCGACAAGGACGTGTTCGCGGTCGCGGGGCATCTCGGCCTGGACATCGCCTGATGCTCGAGGTGCACGTCAACTTCGGCAATGCCGAGGAGGCGGAGAAGGTTGCCCGTGGCGCCGTCGAGAAGCGGCTCGCGGCCTCTGCCAGCGTGCGCTCCCCGATCCGCTCCTTCTTCTGGTGGCAGCAGGTGCTGAAGGAAGCGGAAGAGGTCCCGGTCGTGTTCAGGACCGCCGAGAGCAAGGTCCATGACCTCATGGACTTCATCGTCGGCCAGCACTCCTACGCACTGCCGGGCGTCGTCGTCCACCGGCCGATGACCGCCAACACCAAGTATCTCGACTGGATCGACACCGAGATGCGCCGGCCGCGGCGGTAGCCTCAGGCCGCTTGCTCGACCTCGGCGGCGATCTTCTCTCCCATCTCGCGCTCGGCAAGGGCCAGGTCGTACTGGACCTGGAGCGCCATCCAGAACGCGGCGCCGTTGCCGAAATAGCGGCCCAGCCGGAGTGCCGTCTCCGCCGTGATCCCGCGCGTCCCGGCGACGATCGCCGAAATCCGGTTGGGAGGAACGCGAAGGCGGAGCGCGAGTGCATGGGCGCTCAGCCCACGCGCTTTCAGCTCGTCGGCGAGCGTCTGGCCCGGATGGACAGGGGGGAGCGACCAACCGCCGGCGGGAATGGAAAACACGTCTGACTTACCCATCACCAAGCCTGCTGATGATAGTCCACGATCTCGACGTCATGGGCATCGCCATCCTCGAAGCGGAATACGATCCGCCATGGACCATTGACGTTGATGGCCCAGTGTCCTTTGCGGTCACCCTTGAGTTTATGGAGTCCGAGGCTTTTCAGCGGCGAGAGCTCCGAGAGGTTCGCGGCGGCATTCAGTTCGCTCAGGCGCCGTAGCGCAAGGGCGACGTCCAGTCCGGAGAAAGACGACCGGCCCTTCGTCATGAACTGGCGCGTCGCCGAGCCCTTCACCGATCGGATCATACGCATTACGTAGTACGCTATGCATACAGGGGCGTCAATGTGCGGTGCTCAATTCCGGCATTTCCCGCGGCCCCGCCCTGTGCTAGCCAACCGGCCATGAACGAGACCCGCATCGACCGCCGTTTCGCCGCCCTCAAGGCCGAGGGCCGGCCCGCCCTTGTCACCTTCGTCATGGCCGGCGACCCCGACCATGGGACCGCGCTATCGATCCTCCGCGCGCTGCCCGCGGCCGGTGCCGACGTGATCGAGATCGGCATGCCGTTCTCCGACCCGATGGCCGACGGCCCGGCGATCCAGCTTGCCGGCCAGCGGGCGCTGAGGGGCGGCGAGACGCTGCGCAAGACCCTCGACATGGTCCGCGCCTTCCGGACGGGCGATGCCGATACGCCGGTCGTGCTGATGGGCTACTACAACCCGATCTATTCGATGGGCAACGAGACGTTTCTCAAGTCGGCCAGGGAGGCCGGCGTCGACGGGCTGATCGTGGTCGACCTGCCGCCCGAGGCCGATGACGAGCTCTGCGTGCCGGCGATGGCCCACGGCATCAGCTTCATCCGGCTGGCGACGCCCACCACCGACGACAAGCGCCTGCCGGCCGTGCTCGCCAATACCTCGGGCTTCGTCTACTACGTCTCGATCCTCGGCATCACCGGGACCGCCTCGCCGGATGCCAACCGTGTCGCCGAGGCGGTGACAAGGATCAAGCGGCACACCATATTGCCGGTTGCGGTCGGCTTCGGCGTCAAGACCGCAGAGCAGGCGTCGGCCATCGGCCGGGG
>JAEVZM010000599.1 GCA_023392225.1 Pseudomonadota bacterium | reverse complement strand
CGCGGCGGCCGAGCCGCGCTTTGTTGACAACCATGGTAGTCTTGCATTAGGTCGCCGACGGGAGGTGGACATGGCCCAAAACAAGAAACGCGCAAGCGTCCCCGGAGCCGCGATGGGCATCGGCAGGGCGGTTGCCGAACGGCTCGCCGCCGATGGCGTGCGGCTGGTCCTCGTCGATCTCGCTGCAGAGAAGCTCGATGCCGTCGCCGAGGCCCTCCGAGCCGGGGGCGCCGAGGTCGTGACCGTCGTCGGCTCGACCGCCGACCCCGCGACCGCCGAGCGGGCCGCCACCACCGCCAAGACGCATTTCGGCGGCCTCGACATGCTCTCCCACAATGCCGGCATCCAGCGCTACGGCACGGTCGAGACCACCGACCCCGACCTCTGGGACGAGGTGATGACCGTCAACCTCAAGGCGGCGTACCTGATGTCGCGCGCCGCCATGCCGATGATCCGCGAGAGCCGGGGCGCGGTCGTCCACATGAGCTCGGCCCAGGGCCTCGCCAGCCAGGAAGGCGTCGCCGCCTACACCACTGCCAAGCACGGCCTGATCGGCCTCGTGAACTCGATGGCGGTCGACTATGCCGCCTTCGGCGTCCGGGTGAACGCCGTCGCCCCCGGCGCGGTCGACACCCCGATGCTGAAGGACGCCCTCGACCTCAACGAGGACCCCGCCGCGATCCGCCGCGAGTTCGACGCCATGCACCCGATGGGCCGCACGGCAAAGGCCGAGGAGGTCGCCGCCGTGGTCGCCTTCCTGCTCTCCGACGACGCCTCCTTCGTCACCGGCGACGTCATCCGCGTCGATGGCGGGCTCCTCTCCCGCATCGGCGGCTCGCCGCGCAAGGAATGAGCTCTTGTCTGAACCCGTAAGTCTCCGCCAGCTGGTCAAGGTCTACGGCCGCCAGGTGGCCGTGAAGGGCATCGACCTCGACATCGAGAAGGGCAGCTTCGTCGCCTTCGTCGGGCCGTCCGGCTGCGGCAAGTCGACGACGCTCCGGATGATCGCCGGGCTCGAGACGGTGTCGCATGGCGAGATCCGGATCGGCGACCGGGTGGTCAACGAGGTGCCGTCGCGCGACCGCGGCATCGCCATGGTGTTCCAGAGCTACGCGCTTTACCCGCACATGACGGTCTACGAGAACATGGCCTTCGCGCTGAAGGTCGCGCGGCTCCCGAAGGCCGAGATCGAGACCCGCGTCCGCCGCGCCGCCGACATCCTCCGCCTCAACGACTATCTCGACCGCCGCACCTCGCAGCTCTCCGGCGGCCAGCGCCAGCGCGTCGCCATGGGCCGCGCGATCATCCGCGAGCCGCAGGTGTTCCTGTTCGACGAGCCGCTCTCCAACCTCGACGCCCAGCTCCGCAGCGCCATGCGGGTCGAGATCAAGCGCCTCCACCAGAAGCTCGGCGCCACCGCGATCTACGTCACCCACGACCAGACCGAGGCCATGACCATGGCCGACAAGATCGTGATCATGCGCGAGGGCGTGATCGAGCAGGCCGGGGAGCCGCTGGAAGTGTTCGAGCGTCCGGCCAACGAGTTCGTCGGCACCTTCATCGGCTCGCCAGCGATGAACATCCTGCCCGGCCGCATCGTCATCGACGGAGGCAACCCGCTCGTCGAGCTCGCCCCGGACCTCCGCATCGCAGTCCACGGCAAGGACTTCGAGGGCCTCGCCGAGGGGCGGCCGGTGCGGCTCGGCGTGCGCTCGGAGGACATCGTGCCGGAAGGCCACGGCATGGCGCCGATTGACCCCTACCCGTTCACCGCGCCGGTGACGCTCACCGAGTCGCTCGGCAACGAGACGCTGCTCTTCGCCCAGCTCGCCGGCAACGAGTTCACCGCCCGCATGCAGCGGCCGCGCGCGGTCGCCGCGGGCGAAGTCGTCAACTTCCTCTTGGACCGGGAACGCCTGCATCTGTTCGATGCCGACACCGGCCGGTCCCTGCACAACTGAACCGTCGGCAAATAGGGAGGACCTCATGACCGGCATTCTGAAGACCCTCGCAGCAACCACGCTGCTCGGGACGACGCTCGCCCTCGCGGGTGCCGCACAGGCGGAGCCCGTGACCGTCTACCACGACAAGCCCTTCTTCCAGACCGGCTGGGACGGCCTGACGGCCGCCGCCAAGGAGTCCGGCATCGACCTCGAGTTCAGCGCCTACACCACCGACCAGTTCCAGGCCTTCATCCAGCAGGGCCTGATGTCGGGCAGCCCGCCCGACGTCTTCACCTGGTGGAACGGCACCAAGCTCGCCGAAGTGGTCGACAGCGGCATGATCGCCCCGCTCGACGACCTGTGGGCCAAGAAGATCGAGTCGGGCGAGTACGACGCCTCGGCCGCCGAGCCGTTCAAGGTCGGCGACCACATCTACGGCATGCCGACCGGCATCAACCGCTGGATCGTGCTCTACAACAAGTCGCAGTTCGAGAAGGCCGGCATCGAGGGCACGCCGACCACCTGGGCCGAGCTGATGGACGACGCGGAGAAGCTGAAGGCGGCCGGGATCACCCCGTTCAACGCCACCCTCCAGGACGGCTGGCGCGGTTTCATCTGGTTCGAGGAGCTCCTCGTCCGCACCGACCCCGAGGCCTACGACAAGCTCAACCGGGGCGAGATCAAGTATACCGATCCGGCGGTGCAGCGGGTCTTCGAGATCTGGGGCGACCTCTACGCCAAGGGCTACTTCACCGACCCGGCGAGCCAGGAGGAGCAGCCCGACTTCGTCCGCGGCAAGGGCGCCATGTACCTCATCGGTGACTGGGCCATCGGTCTCGTCGAAGCTGCCGGCTTCACCGCCGGCAAGGACTTCGGGGCGTTCATCATGCCGAACGTCGACCCGGACGGCGAGAACGTCATCATCGTCGAGGGCGGTCCGCTGGTCATCTCCGCCGCCGGGGCCGAGAAGCCCGAGGTGATGGCGTTCGCCGACTGGTACATGAGCGACAAGGCGATGAACGCCTGGGCGACCGACCCGGGCATGTACGCCGGCAACAACAAGGCCAAGATCCCGAACGAGCTGATCGGCGAGATCGCCAAGACGGCAGCCGAAGGCAACTACAAGTCGATCACCCGCTACTGGGAGGCCTCGCCCTCCGACATCGTGCTCCCGGCCGTCGAGGAGTTCAATCGCTTCATGACCACGCCGACGCCGGAGCAGGCGAAGCAGGCGATGGAGAACATCGAGGCGGTCGCGTCCCAGTACTGGGCGGCGAACCCGCAGCAGTAGTCCGCATCCCGGCTCGCGGCGGGCACTCCGTCCGCCGCGAGCACCTCTTTCCCTTGGAGCGAGCCCGTGGCGATCCAGCCCGCCGAATTCGTCCTGCCGGCCGGTGTGCCTTCGATCGAGGCGATGGTCGCACGCGAACGCCGCCACGCACGCAAGCGCTTCTGGACCGCGTTCGCCTTCATGGCACCGGCGCTGGTCTTCGTCGGCGGGTTCCTGCTCCTGCCGGTGGCATTCAACGTCTACGCCTCGTTCACGCAGTGGCAGAAGTTCAAGGGCCTCGACCAGATGGCCGGCTTTGCCAACTACACCCGGCTGTTCTCCAACCCGAACTTCGAGACGGCGAGCTTCAACACCATTCTGTGGGTAGTCGCCTCGTTCTTCCTGCCGGCGCTGCTCGGCCTGGCCCTGGCGCTGCTGGTCAAGGGCCTCAGGGGCGAGGAGACCTTCAAGAGCGTCTACTTCCTGCCCCGCATGTTCTCGGCAACCGCGGTCGGCGTGCTCTGGTACTACGTCTATGCCGGCGAGGGGATCGTCAATTCCGGCCTCAGGACGGTCGGCCTTGGCGACTATGCGCGCAACTGGCTCTACGAGGTCAACTACGCGACCCCGGCGATGATCATCACCCATCTCTGGCAGCAGGTCGGGCTGACCATGGTGCTGCTGCTGCTCGGCCTCAACGCGCTGCCCACCGACCCGCTCGAGGCGGCCAAGGTCGACGGCGCCTCGCGCTGGCAAGTCTTCCGCTACATCGTGCTGCCGCTGCTCGCCCCGACCATCATGGTCGTCGTCACCGTCTCGGTGCTCGCCGGCTTCACCTCCTTCGACCTCGTCTGGGTGATGGGCCGCGACTATCCCAACCGCTCGACGCTGACGCTCGCCGTCAACCAGTACTGGGAATCATTCCGGGCCGGCTACTGGGCCTATGGCGCGGCGATCGCCGTCATCCTAGGCATCATCGCCCTCAGCATCTCCTGGGTGCTGGGCTGGCTGCAGCAGCGCCTCGACCGCCGCTAGGGAGACGCGAAGATGTCCGCCCTCGACCTCTCGACCATCGACTTCGACGCCATTGCCCGCAAGGAGCACAAGGCGCACCGCCCGCGGGTCCTCACGCTCGGCGTCGCGATCCTGCTCGGCATCGCCTGGATGGTGCCGTTCTATTACCTGCTCGTCTCGGTGTTCAAATCGAACACCGAGTACGGCACGGGCAATCCCCTCGCCCTGCCGCAGTCGCTCGAGCCGCTGCTCGTCAACGTCGTCGAGGCCTGGACCAAGACGCGGATGGCGGACGGCATGCTGAACTCCGCCCTCTACGGCGTGCTCGGCGCCGGCATCGCGATGTTCATCGCCGCGCTCGCCGCTTACGGTCTGACCCGCATCGACTTCCGCGGCAAGACGTTCTGGTTCCTGCTCATCTTCGTCGGCACGATCTTCCCGCTGCAGATGTACCTCATCCCCTTGTTCCTCGGGTACACCCGGGTCGGGCTGATCAACACCCGCCTCGGCATGATCCTGTTCTACATCGCGATCTGCATCCCGTTCCCGGTGCTGGTGCTGCGCAACTACATGGCGGGCCTGCCGCGCGAGATGGACGAGGCGGCGCGCATCGATGGCTCGTCCGAGTTCCGCATCTTCCTCTCGATCGTGCTGCCCAACTGCTGGGGGCCGATGACGGCGCTGTTCCTCATCCAGTTCACCTGGGTGTGGAACGACCTCCTGTTCTCGATGGTGCTGACCTCGAAGGAAGACGTGCGCTCGCTGATGAACGGGCTGATGGTGCTCCAGGGCAGCTACGCGAACACGACGCCGAACGTGGTGATGACCGCGACCCTCCTCGCCAGCCTGCCGACGGTCGCGCTGTTCTTCGTGCTCAGGAAGCACTTCATGAACGGCTTGAAACTGCAGGGGCTGTGACCATGGCCGAGGCGAGCACCGCCCGCCGGCCCCGGCCCGGCATGCGCACCGCCGAAGAGCGCGCCGCGGGCTCGGTCGCCAACCGCACCTACGACGTGCTCCTCGACCAGATCCAGACGTTCCGGCTCAAGCCCTACGAGCTGGTCTCGGAGAAGGCGATGTCGGAGGCGCTCGGCGTCAGCCGCACGCCGGTGCGCGAGGCGCTCGCCCGGCTCGCCCGGGTCGGCCTCATCGACATCTACCCGCAGCGCGGCAGCGTGGTCGCCCCGCTCCGCATGTCGGACCTCGCCAAGTCGCAGTTCCTCCGGGAATCGCTCGAGGTCGGCCTCGTGCTCCGGGCGCTCGAGAGCGCCGACCGGATGGCGCTGGTCCAGCGCCTCCGGAACGAGCTCACGGTACAGGAGACCTTCGCCGCGATCTCGGACGACCGCCGCTTCTACAAGTCCGACGAGGCGCTCCACCAGCACATCGCCAACCATGCCGGCTTCCCCGGCATCTGGACCGACATCATGAACGCGAAGCTCCACATGGATCGCTTCCGCTACCTGACCTTCCCGCGCATCGACAACATGTCGATCGTGCTCGCCCAGCACCGCGCCATCGTCGACGCCATCGACGCCGGCGACAGGGCAGCGGCCGAGGAGGCGATGCGCAGCCACCTCCGCCGCGTGCTGTCGGTGGTCCACTTCGCGCAGGAGCGCTTCCCCGAGTATTTCGACCCCGCCGACATGCCGGCCCCGGCGGATGCCGCCCCGTGAGCCCCCGCGATCCCGCCTTCCTCCGCGGCCAGATCCGCAGCATCGCCGACTTCTACACGCCGATCTGCCTCGACCGCGAACATGGCGGCTACTTCCAGGCCTTCCGCGACGACGGGACGATCTACGACCGGCACACCCGCCACCTCGTCGGCACCTGCCGTTTCCTCTACAATTTCTCGCTCTGCACGATGCTCTGGGACGAGCCGGGCCATCGCGAGGCCGCCGCGCACGGCCTCGCCTTCCTCCCCGGGGCCCACCGCCTACCCGACGGCGGCTTCGCCTGGGTGCTCCGCGCCCGGGAGGTCGCCGCCGGCCC
>JAEVZM010000582.1 GCA_023392225.1 Pseudomonadota bacterium | reverse complement strand
GAGGGCGGTGTCGAACTCGAAGATGTCCTTGCCCTTGCCGCCCTTGAGGATGTCGTTGCCGCCCTTGCCGTTGAGGACGTCGTCGCCCTTGCCGAGGTCGATCTTGTCCTTCTGCTCGGTGCCCCGGTAGGTGTCGTTCTTCTTGGTGCCCTTGACCTTGTGGCCCTGGCTGTTGATCGCCGCGAGGAGCAGCGTCGCGTCGGCCCCGCCGCCGGTGTCGCCATCGCCGCTGACGCCGCCCATCAGGCCGGCGAGGACCTTGTGGAAGGCACCCTTCTCGCCCTTGCCGTTGGCGACCTTGAGGCCGGAGATCTCGACCGTGTCGGTGGTGCCCTTGATCAGGCCCTTCTTGTCGGTCTTGAACGCGCCGCCCTTCTTGTAGCTGTTGCCGAGCGTCGCCAGCGTCACCGTCTTCAGCGAGCCCGAGACGATGTGGGCGTTGAACTCATAGGCGAACTTGCTGCCGTCGAGGATCAGCGCCTGGGTGCTCTTGCCGTGGTCGGCGCCGAGCAGCAGCAGCTCCTTGCCGCTGTATCCCTGCGGGTCGGGCAGGAACAGCGGGAATCCGTCCATGGTGAAGGTCGAGAAATAGCTGTCGACATAGGCGTTGTAATCGACGCCCTTCTTGCCGTTGAGCTTGATCTTGATCATGTCGTTCCTTCCATGACGATGCGGGCTCAGCCACCGAACTTGGTGACGAGCGAGACCTTGGCGTTGAAGCCGGGACTGGGGCTGCCGTTGGGGTACTGACGGTAGTTGACGTCGAAGATGTTGCTCAGCATCAGGTCGGCGCGGGCATCCTCGTTGAACTGCCAGGACGCAAAGACGTCGACCAGCTGGTAGGGCTCGCCGACCAGGCCGAACATGTCGGCGGTGTCCTTGCCGGCGGCCGCGGTGATCTTGGTGCCGACCTCGAGCCTCCGGTCGAGGGCGCGGAAGCCGAGGATGCCGACGATGCTGTTGGCCGGCACGCTCGACAGCTCGTCCCCGGTCACCTCGTCGATGCCGCGCATCACCTGGCCCGAGAGCGTGCCGAAGGCGAAGCCAGCGTCGTAGGATGCCTCGAGCTCGATGCCCTCGATCGTCGCCTCGGCGACGTTCTGGTACTGGTAGCCGCCCGGGATCGGGAACATCACGTAGACCTGCTCGATGTAGTTGTCGACGCGGTTGCGGAACACGCCGAGCCGGGCGCTGAGCTGGTCGTCGGGCAGGAACAGGTTGGTGTTGTCGTAGCCGATCCCGCCCTCGATGTTGTGGGCGACCTCGGCCTTGAGATCGGGATTGGGGAAGAAGCGGCCGGTCGACACCGGCGGCGGGTGGAAGCCGTCGATCAGCGTCTCGGTGACCGCCGGCGGCCGGTAGCCCTCGGCATAGGTGGCGTAGAGCGTCACCGGCTCGAACGGCTTCAGTCCCACCGTCACCTTCGGCGAGACGTGGGTGCCCTCGTTGACCGTGCCGTCGCCCTCGAGCCGGTAGCCGTCGAAGCGGAGGCCGCCGGCGACCTCCCGCCAGTCGGTGATCTCGGCCTTGTCCTCGATGAAGGCGCCGTAGACGATCCGCGTCCCCGACGGCGTCAGGTCGTCGCTGCTCCCGGCGGGATCGTCGGTGTCGACCTGGTCGTGGTAGCCGTCGATGCCGTAGGACAGCGTGTGGGACACCCGCCCGGTGCCGAAGCGCGAGGTGTTGTTGAGGTCGAGGCCGAAGGTGCCGACCTCGTAGCGCTCGTCCGGATCGCCCTTGTTGCGGTTCGTGAAGGTGGTGGCGGTGTAGTAGGTGTTGGCGGCGAGGTCGACCCACTCCGAATCCGGCGTGAAGTGGTAGTTGAGCGTGAAGGTGTCGGCGACCGCGGTGCTCGAGGCGGTGTCGACCAGCGAATTGTCGAAGCTCGAATCATAGTGGAGCGCCGAGACGGTGACGTCATGGGCGTCGCTCGGCCGGATCCGTGCCTTGGCGAGCCCCGAGACCAGCTCTTGCGCCGAGTGGATGGTGTCGCCGCCGCCCGCCTTGTAGTCCCCGGCATCGCGCCAGGTCGCCGCCGCCACGAGGTCGACGCTGTCCGAGACCCGCGCCGCGGCCTCGCCGTGGCCCATGAAGGACGGCGCATTGGTCTCACCCGTCGCCTTGAGCCGGAAGCCCCAGGTCTCGCCGGGATCGATCACGTCGTCGGCGTCGAGGGTGGTGAAGCTGACCGTGCCGCCGATGGCGCCGCCGCCATTGGCGCCGATCGAGGGGCCGCGCTCGACCTCGACGGCGCGCAGCATCTCGGTGTCGAAATAGAACGTGCCGTTGGCGCCGTGCCCGGACTTCTGGAAGTTCTGGCGGGCGCCGTCGATGGTGACGTTCACCCGGCCGAAATCCTGGAGGCCGCGCACGCTCACCGCTGCGCCCGGGTCGCTCGGCGTGGTCTGCGTGTTGACGCTCGGCACGAGGTCGAGGATGTCGGCGACGCCGCTCGGCTGCAGCGGCTGCAGCTCGCCCCTGGTCCAGACGCTGGTCGGCGCCAGCGCCCCGTAGGTCGGGGCGATCACCGGCTCGCCGGTCGCCCCCGTCGCGGTGACGGTGATCGCGTCGAGCTCGATCACGCCGCCGGAGAGCTCCGGCTCCTCCGCCCAGGCGAGGGACGCAGGCATGGCGAGGAGCGCCGCCGCCACGAGCGGACGCGCCGGCGGGAGCTTCCCCCGCCGGCGTACCACGTCCATCCGCGCGGACGGCGATCGCATCACAGGACGAAATCGTGCTCGGTCAGCGCGATCTTGCCGTCGAGCTTGATCTTCATGTCGGCCTTGGCGTCGCCGTCGTAGTCGGCCTTGACCAGCGTGAAGTCCTTCTTCTTGTTGTAGCTGTAGCGAAGCTCGTGGCCGTCGCCCGAGAACTTGCTCTTGCCGATGAAGTCGAAGGTGCCCTTGATGCCGGAGACGTCGATGGTGTCGCCGTCGGACTGGCTGAAGTCGCGGATGACGTCGAAGGCGCCCTTCTTGGCCTTGCTGTCCGACTTCTTGAGGAAGACGAACGCATCGGCGCCGGCACCGCCCTCGAGCACGTCGCGGTGGCGGCCGCCGATCAGGATGTCGTCGCCGTCGCCGCCATAGAGCTTGTCGCGCTCGCCGCCGCCGATGAGGATGTCGTTGCCGAGACCGCCATAGAGCTGGTCGCTGCCGCGGCCGCCGTCGAGGAGGTCGTCGCCCTCGTCGCCGTAGATCCAGTCGTTGCCGGCGTCGCCCGAAAGGGTGTCGTTGCCGAACCCGCCCGAGAGCCAGTCGTTGCCGTCCCCGCCGGAGAGCACGTCGTCGCCGCGCGCACCGGACAGGATGTCGTTGCCGGCCCCGCCCGAGAGGACGTCGTCGAAGATGCCGCCGGTGAAGGTGTCGTCGCCAGCCGAGCCGATGAAGTCGAGCGCATACTGCGCCATGAGCGCATCGAGCGCGTCGGCATCGCCGTTGGTGAGCCCCCAGAAGGCGAGCGCGATCGGGTCGGTCGAGGCGCCGTAGGCCTTGGCGCCGGGCTCGCCGTAGATGTCGAGGCCGCTGATCACCAGCTCGCCGACATAGTCGGTGTAGAGATCCGGGCCCGAATCCGGGTCCTCGCCGGTGATCGCGCCGAAGGTGATCTTGTCGATGGTGCCCGAGATGCCGTGGCCATAGGACTGGCCGTAGTGGATGGCGTCGTAGGCGATCTCGGCGCCCTCGAGCACCGCGACCTTGGTGTAGCTGCCGGCGGTCTCGCCGTTGTCGCGATAGCTGACCGTGACCTCGGGACCGCTGACATAGTACCAGTTGCCATAGGCGAAATCGGCCTCGCCGCCATGGAACTCGTAGTTGCCGTTGAGCTGGGCGGCCGCGAAGAAGTCGGCGAAATAGGTGTCGAAGTTGACGCCGTTCATGGCGCTCGCGTCGATCGTGGCGCGGGCCACGGCCACCGGCGTCAGGTCGTCGGTGTCGACCTCGTCGCCGCCGAACTCGAGCTTCTCGATGTTCTTCAGCGTGGTGGCCTTGCCGTCCTTCTCGACGGTGATCAGGCCGGTGTCGTAGCGGGTCACGGTGTAGTCGGACTCGAGCCCGGCGAAGATCGCGGTGTCGATGCCCTCGCCGCCGTCGATGTCGTCGGCGCCGCCGCCGCCACCGAGGCGGTCGTTGCCCGCCCCGCCCTGGATCAGGTCGTCAAACGCCGTGCCGGCATAGACGTCGTCATAGGCCGAGCCGATGAAGTGCTGCGCGCCGTAATCGAGCGCATCGGCAAAGGTGTCGAGCAGCGACTCGCTGGCGCTGCTGCCGGACATGTAGGCCTGCATGAAGGCGCTGAAGCCGGGGTCGGACAGGTCGAGTCCGGTGAGCGACAGGATCACGTCGCCGCCGACGAAATAGCCGTTGGAATCGAAGCTGCCCGAGCCGCGCGTGCCGAACTCGATGGTGTCGAGGAGCCCCGACACGACGTGGGTCGACATGTCGTAGCTGATGACGCCGTGGCCGATCACGTATTTCGAGGCGGCCGAGGTGCCGTAGTTGAAGTAGAGCTCCTCGCCGCTCGTCGCGGACGGATCGTTGTTGAAGGTCGGGTAACCGGCGGACGTCGTGCCGGTGAGGAACCCGCCACGGAGGAAGGCCTCGAGGTCGATGCCCGAGGTCGCGCCGGATGCGTCGATGGTGATCATGGAGAAGGTCAGCTCCCAGACTGGCCGGTCGCGCCGGCGTCAAGGGCCGGCGGCGGCGAATTGGCGAAGGCCCCGCCACCAGGCGACGTCTCGCCCGGAACGTCCGGCGGCTGGGCTGTCTCTCGATGTGCTGGCTGGGGAAGGACGGGCCCCTGACCCGTCCGTGACCTGGCTATGCGCGTCCTCCCATCGGGAGCGAGCGCGCCGTCAAACTATTCGGCAGGCGAGGCAAGTCAATCGAGAAATCGCTTATGGAACAAGATGATAGTAATTCTAATCTCTACTCGGTCTCTATCCTGCCGGGCGGCTGCCGGGCAGCACGAAGATCGACGTCGAGACCACGTTGACCCGGAGCCCGACACGGTAGGTCTCGCTGAGCAGGCGGTCGGTGACCACCGCTTCCGGCGGTCCGTCGGCGACGATCCGGCCGCGGTCGAGCGCGACGATGCGGTCGCCGGCGAGCGCGGCGAGGTTGAGGTCGTGGAGCACGGCGAGCACGCCGCCGCCGGCCG
>JAEVZM010000579.1 GCA_023392225.1 Pseudomonadota bacterium | reverse complement strand
CTTCTTCGAGAGCGTCGCCGTGCCGGAGCTCGCCGAGCATGCCGCGCGGCTCGCCCGCACGCTCGCCGCCGCAAGCCGCTAGGGCCGGCGCCGGCGGCCGATCATTCCGTCGGCACGTTCCAGATGTCGCGGGCGTATTCCCGGATGGTGCGGTCGGCCGAGAACCAGGCCATGTTGGCGGTGTTGCGGATCGCCTTTGTCCGCCACGACCGGGTCTGGCGCCACATGGAGTCGACCTTGCGCTGCGCCGCGCAGTAGCTGACGAAATCGGCGGTGACCATGAACCAGTCGTTGGTCATGAGGTTGTCGACGAGGCCCCGATAGCGATTGCGCTCGTCGGGCGAGAAGGTGCCGTCGGCGATCGCGTCGAGGACGAAGCGCAGCGTATCGCCGCCGCCGATGATCGCCCGCGGATTGTGGCCCGCCCGGCGCCGGGCCTCGACCTCCTCGGCGGTCAGGCCGAAGATGACGATGTTGTCCGCCCCGACATGCTCGCTGATCTCGATATTGGCGCCGTCGAGCGTGCCGATGGTGATCGCACCGTTCAGCGCCAGCTTCATGTTGCCGGTGCCGGACGCTTCCATCCCCGCGGTCGAGATCTGCTCGGACAGGTCGGCGGCCGGCATGATCACCTCGGCGAGGCTGACATTGTAGTTCGGCAGGAACACGACCTTCAGGAGGTCACGGACCGTGGGATCGTTGTTGATCACCTTGGCGACATCGTTGATCAGCCGGATGATCTGCTTCGCCGTCCAGTAGCTCGCCGCCGCCTTGCCGGAGAAGATCTTCACCCGCGGCACCCACTCGCGCTCGGGATGGGCCCGGATCTGATTGTATAGCGCGACCGTCTCAAGGATATTGAGCAGCTGCCGCTTGTACTCGTGGATGCGCTTCACGTGGACGTCGAACAGCGCGTCCGGGCTGACCGCGACGCCGCCCGCGTCGCGGATCACGCCCGCGAGCCGCACCTTGTTGAGGCGCTTGACCGTGGCGAAGCGCCCCTGGAAGGCGCTGTCCTCGGCGAAGGCGTTGATCTCGGACAGGCGCTCGATGTCGTCCAGCACCGCCGGACCGATCGTCTCGACCAGGAGCTCGGTCAGGTCGGGGTTGGCCTGCATCAGCCAGCGCCGGACGGTGATGCCGTTGGTCTTGTTGTTGATACGGTCCGGGAACAGCCGGTGAAGATCGCGAAAGACGGTCTCCTTCATCAGCTCGGTGTGCAGCGCGGAGACGCCGTTGACCTTGTGCGAGCCGACGAAGGCGAGCTGGCCCATACGCACGCGCCGGCCGTTCTGCTCGTCGATCAGCGACAGCGAGGCGAGCAGGTCGGCGTCGCCGTCGAGCGTCTCGCGCGCCGTCTGCAGGAGCCGCGCGTTGATCTCGTAGATGATCTGCATGTGCCGCGGCAGCAGCCGCTCCATCAGCCCGACCGGCCAGCTCTCCAGCGCCTCGGGAAGGAGGGTGTGGTTGGTGTAGCTGATCGTGTCGCGGGTGATCGTCCATGCCGTCTCCCACGGCAGGCCGTTGAGGTCGACGAGGATGCGCATCAGCTCGGCGACGGCGATCGAGGGATGCGTGTCGTTGAGCTGGATCGACACCTTCTCGGGCAGACTCTCGAACGCCCCGAACTGCTTGAGGTGACGCCGCAGAAGGTCCTGGAGCGAAGCGGAGACGATGAAGTACTCCTGGCGGAGGCGGAGCTCCTGCCCGGCGGCCGTCGAATCGGCTGGGTAGAGTACCCGGGTGATGGTCTCCGCCCGGGTCAGGTCGGCGAGCGCGCCGACATGGTCGCCGCGGTTGAACTCGTCGAGGCTGATCGGATTGACGGCCCGCGCGCTCCACAGGCGAAGCGTGTTCACATGCTCGCCGCGCCAGCCGACGATCGGCGTGTCGTACGCGATGGCGAACACCTTCTCCTGCGGCGTCCAGCGAAGACGCATGGTGCCGTCGGCCTGGATCTCGCTCTCGACGCTGCCGCCGAAGCCGATGTTGTAGGCCGCCTCGCGGCGCTCGAACTCCCAAAGATTGCCGTCCGACAGCCAGTCCTCCGGCAGCTCGATCTGCCGGCCGTCCTTGATCTCCTGGTGGAACAGGCCATGGACGTAGCGGATGCCGTATCCATAGGCGGGGATGCCGACCGTCGCCATGCTCTCCATGAAGCAGGCGGCGAGGCGCCCGAGGCCGCCATTGCCGAGGGCCGCATCCCGCTCGAGCATCTCGATGGCATCGAGGGAAACGCCGAGGTCGCGCAGCGCCGCGGCGATCGGCTCGACCAACCCGAGGTTGGACATGGCGTCACGCAGCAGGCGCCCGATCAGGAACTCGACGGACAGGTAGTAGACGCGCTTCGCGCCGGTCCGGTACGCGCCCCGCGTCGTCTCCATCCAGCGGTCGATGGAATGGTCCCGCACCACGAGGATCGTGGCAGCAAGCCAGTCATGCGGCTGGGCGACGATCGGGTCCTTGCCGATTCCGTAGGCGAGCTTGTCGACGATCTCGGCCTTGAGACTCTCCGTATCGACGGAGCGCGGCTTCGGGTCGATGGCATCCATGGTCTCAAATCCTCCGGAACGTTGCTGCCTCTCGCGGGGGAGTGAAGAGAGGTCTGGCCCTGCAGCGGAGCAGGAATCGTGCCTAGTTCCGCCGGCGCCAGCATTGGCGTCGCGGTCCCTGGCACAGCCGCAAGGCCACCCGCGCCGCCCCATGGCGATCACGGTAGAGCCTTTTCCCCGCCAGTGTCGGAAGCTACAAGAGACCATCACGCAGCGCACGGCAATCCCGGGGGAGCCATCCGTGACGTTCCTGAACGCCTATTTCACGATCATCGACATCATCGCCATGATCGCCGTCCTGGTGCTCGTCGCCGTCGCCTTCTTCCGCAAGGAGAACGTGTGGCTCGGGTTGCTCGCGATCGTGGTCGTCATCTGGGCGGCAAGCGGCATCTTCGGGCTCTACTAGCGCCCGGCGAACTACCGGAGCGCGCCCTGCCGCGGCGCGATTTCGATCTGTCCTGACGAGACTGCTGGCCCGGGAGGGGCGGCAATGACAGGAAGGCGAGACACGGTCGACGGCGAGCATTTCATCGCCGTGAGCAAAGTGGATCTGGTCCGCGCGCTGGCGGACCGGCCCGCACTCGCCGACACCGGCCAGAGCGGGGACTTCGGCCTGCTCTGCCGCTTGGTCGGCGCCGTCGTCCACTATCAGCATTTCGACGACCTCGAGAC
>JAEVZM010000577.1 GCA_023392225.1 Pseudomonadota bacterium | reverse complement strand
GGGCCGGACGAACTTCGCCTTCCGCCGCACGTCGGCGGGGACGTCGTCGGCCGCCGGCGTCTTCACCGCGCGCTTCTCGAGCTCGGGCCAGAGGGCGTCGATCTCGCGCCCGCCGAAGCCGCTGCCGCCCCGGCCGCGATTGCTGAGCCGGTCCCCTTCCCTCACCGCAAGGAGGATCGAGGAGAAGGGGCGGCCGGCGACGTCGGACGGGCGCCAGCCGATGATGACGAACTCCTGGCCGAAGCCGCACTTCGACTTGAACCAGTCCTTGGTGCGGTCCGAGCGGTAGGGCGAGGATGCGCGCTTGGAGACGATGCCCTCGAGATTGATCTCGCAGACGTGCTGGAGCATCGCCGCGCCGTTGCCGACGACATGGTCGGAATAGAACAGCGGGCCGGTGCGCGGCTGGTCGGCGAGGAGCGCGGCCAACTTATCCTTCCGCTCGGTGAGCGGACGCTTGCGGATGTCCTCGCCGTCGAGAAAGAGGAGGTCGAAGACGTAGTAGCCGATGCCCCTGCCCTTGCCCTCGCCCATCCGCTCCTGGAGGGCGCCGAAATCGGTACGACCGGCGGCGTCGGCGACCGCCACCTCGCCGTCGAGCAGCGCCGCGCCGGCCGGCAGGTCGAGGAGCGGGCGAAGGAGCGGCTTGAGCTTGTCGGTCCAGTCGAGCCCGCGCCGGGTGTAGATGCGGACCTCGCCGCCGCCGATCGCGGCGAGCATGCGGTAGCCGTCATACTTGATCTCGTGCAGCCAGTCGTCGCCGACCGGCGGCGCGTCGACCAGCGTCGCGAGCTCCGGCGCGACGAATTTCGGCGGCGCGGCCGAGGCCGGCTTGCCCTCCGCCTTCGCCTTTCCCCTCCCAGCAGCGCTGCGCTTCGGCGGGTCGGCGGGGTCCTGCTTCACGCTGGCGCCGGTCTTCAGCCATTCGACATTGCCGGCGGCGATCTGGTCCATGGTGCGGCCGGTGCGCACGCTGGTGACGACCCGCTCGGCGATCGGCTTCGTCTCCTCGGTGGCGTAGGCGTCGCGCTCCTTGATCAGCAGCCAGTTCTCGCGCTTCGAGCGCTCCTTCGGCTTCCGCCGCATGCGGACCAGCACCCATTTGCCGTGGAGGCGCTCGCCATGGAGGATGAATTTCAAGTCGCCCTTGGCGAGGCCCTCCTCCGGGTCACCGACCGGCTCCCAGGTCCCCTCGTCCCAGAGCATGACGGTGCCGCCGCCATAATCGCCCATCGGGATCGTGCCCTCGAAGTCGCCATAGTCGAGCGGGTGGTCCTCGGTGCGGACCGCGAGGCGCTTGTCGTGCGGGTCGAGGCTCGGGCCGTTCGGCACCGCCCAGGAGAGGAGGACGCCGCCGAGCTCGAGCCGGAAGTCGAAATGGAGGCGGGTCGCGGCGTGGCGCTGGATGAGGTAGCGGAAGCCGCCGGCCTTGCGGCGCCCGGTCTCGCCCGAGGGCTCGGCGGTCTTCTTGAAGTCGCGCTTCGAGCGATACTCGCGGAGACTGTCGGCCATCGTGCTCCGCCGTCAGGCCCTCAGGCGGCGCGCTTGCGCTTCGCCGGGGCCTTCTTGTCGGTCTCCTTGGCGCTGCTTTTGGCCGGCGCCTTCTTCGCCGGCGGCTTCTTGGCGCTGGCGGCGGCCTTCCTGCCGGACGTGCTCTCCTTGCCGCCGATGCTCTTCTTGAGCGCCTCCATGAGGTCGATGACCTTAGCGCCGATCTGCGGCTCGTCGATCGCCTCCGGCGGCCGGTTCTCCATCTTGGCGTCGATCAGCTCGCGGAGCGCGGCTTCGTAGGGATCGCTGAACGCCTTGGCGTCGAACGGCTTGGTCTTGCGCTCGATCAGCTCCTCGGCGAGCGACAGGAGCTCCTTGTCCGGCTTGGTGTCCGGCACCTCGGCGTAGAACGGATCGGCCTTCTGCACCTCGTCGGCGTAGCGCAGCGTCTCGATCATCAGGCCCTTGTGGTAGGGGCGGAGCGCGACAAGGCTGGAATGGCCGCGGGCGACGATGTGGCCGATGCCGACCTTGCCGGTGTCGCGGAGCGCATCGCGGAGCACGACATAGGCCTCCGACGAGGCCTCGTCCTCCTCCGGCGAGACGAAATAGGGCTTGTCGAAATAGAGGCTGTCGATCTCGTCGGCCTCGACGAACTGGATGAGGTCGATGGTCCGCTTGGCGTCGAGCTTGACGTCCTCGATCTCGTCCTCGGAGAGGAGCACGTACTTGCCCTTCTCCACCTCGTAGCCCTTGACGATGTCCTTGGGGTCGACCGCCCCGACGCCGGGGACGACCTTCTCGTACCGGACCCGCTTGCCGGAAGGCTTGTGGATCTGGTTGAAGCTGATCCGCGCCGCGGTCTTCGTCGCCGAGAAGACCTGGACCGGAATGGACACCAGGGCCAGCCTGATCTGCCCTTGCCAATACGCACGCGCCGGCATCTCTATCCCTCTACGCCACGCCACGGAACGCCGGGCATGCGCCGCAGGTTCCGGAAAACCGACAATACTGCCAAGAAACCTTATGGACAAATAACGTTTTGTGAGCGCGATTCGACCGCAAGCCCGTGCCGGGACGTGTCAGCAGGAATGGCAGGGATCACTTGCCTCGGACCGTGAGGCGGCTTAGTCAGGGCGCGTTCCTCCACTCACCCCGCCAGCGTGCGGAATCGCGCTCCACGGAGTACCGGGATGCCTCCTGCCGAACGGGCGAAGCACGGCAAGTCCAGGAAGAAGAACCGCCAGCTGCAGCCGGCGGGCCATCCCGAGCTCCCCAAGGTGTTCTGCATCGGCTTCCACAAGACCGGCACCACCTCGCTCAAGATGGCGCTGATGGAGCTCGGCTACCGCGTCACCGGGCCGTTCGCGCGGCGGGACAGGAACATCGGCGAGACGGTCGAGGCCAAGGCGCGGGAGATCATCGCCGAGTACGCCGCCTTCCAGGACAATCCCTGGCCGATCATCTACCGCTTCCTCGACCGCGAGTATCCGGGCTCGAAGTTCATCCTCTCGCTCCGCCCGACCGACAAGTGGATCGCGAGCGTCGTCGACCATTTCGGCAACAGCGCGCCGCCGATGCGCGAGTGGATCTACGGCCCCGGCAAGGGCAACCCGGTCGGCAACGAGGACGTCTATGTCGAGCGCTACGAGCGCCACAACCGCGAGGTGCTCGACTACTTCAAGGACCGGCCCGGCGACATCATCACCTTCGACATCTCCGCCGGCGACGGCTGGGAGAAGCTCTGCGCCTTCCTCGGCCACCCGGTGCCGAACACCCCGTTCCCGTGGAAGAACTCCAAGCAGACGCGCGCCAAGCGGGTCGCCAAGCACGGCTCCAAGGAAAAGCTGCGGAAGGCGCTCCGCGCCCGCCGCCAGGGCAAGGCCGAAGCCGGCGCCTGACCCGACCGGGCGGTGCCCATGCCGCCTCTCCCCGAAATAACCATCTCCGCAAAGGCGCTGCCGCCTTTACGGAAATTCAACCCTTGCGGAACACATATAGAACACGTATGCCTTGTTCGTGATTTGTACCGGATTCGGCCTTTCCGGTCAGGGGGACCGCAAGATGCTGACGCGGAAGCAACATGAACTCCTGATGTTCATCAACGAGCGCCTCAAGGAGGCGGGCGTGCCGCCCTCCTTCGACGAGATGAAGGATGCGCTCGATCTTCGCTCGAAATCGGGAATTCACCGCCTGATCAAGGCGCTGGAGGAACGTGGCTTCATCCGCCGCCTGCCCAACCGGGCGCGGGCGATCGAGGTGGTCCGGCTGCCGGAATCGACCAGCCCGGCGCCGGTCCGGGCGCGCGGCTTCTCGCCGAGCGTCATCGAAGGCAGCCTCGGCCGGGTCCGGCCGGTGGCGACCGAGGACGGCATGCACGAGCCGGTGATGGTGCCGATGATGGGCCGGATCGCCGCCGGCGTGCCGATCGAGGCCATCCAGGTCCACAGCCACTCGATCGTCGTGCCGCCCGACATGCTGGCCCCGGGCGAGCATTTCGCGCTCGAGGTGCGCGGCGACTCGATGGTCGATGCCGGCATCTTCGAGGGCGACACGGTCCTGATCCGCCGCACCGACAGCGCCGACACCGGCGACATCGTGGTGGCGCTGGTCGACGAGGAGGAGGCGACGCTGAAGCGCCTCCGCAAGAAAGGCGCCTCGGTGGCGCTCGAAGCCGCCAACACCGCCTACGAGACCCGCATCTTCGGGCCCGACCGAGTGAAGATCCAGGGCAAGCTGGTCGGCCTGATGCGCCGCTACTGAGGCGGCGGCATGAACGGCCGGCGCGGGCCGGCCGGAAGCGCCGTCTCGACCCGGAAACCCGGCGTCGCGTCGTCCGCAGTCGCCGGTAGCCGGTAGAGCGCATGCGCCCCGCCGGCGGCGAGCGCCGCGCGATCGAGCACCGCGAGCGGTTCCGCGC
>JAEVZM010000527.1 GCA_023392225.1 Pseudomonadota bacterium | reverse complement strand
CGTCGACGAAGGTCGGGCAGGTGGAGAGCGCCAGCGTCGGCTGGGCGATGTAGTTCTCCGGATGCGCCTTGATCTTGTGGGCGAAGATCTCGCGGGTCGTCTTGTCGGAGCGCGGGCCGATCAGCATGCCGTAGCCGCCCGACCCGGCGACCTCCTTGACCACCAGCTCGTCGAGGTGCTCGAGCACGTAGGCGCAGGCGTCCTTCTCGCGACAGCGCCAGGTCGGCACGTTCTTCAGGATCGCCTCCTCGCCCATGTAGAAGCGGACGATCTCGGGCATGTAGGAGTAGACCGCCTTGTCGTCGGCGACCCCGGTGCCGACCGCGTTGGCGAGCGTCACGTTGCCTGCCTGATAGGCATTCATCAGCCCCGGCACGCCCAGCACCGAGTCGGGGCGGAAGGTGAGGGGGTCGAGGAACTCGTCGTCGAGGCGGCGATAGAGCACGTCGATCCGCTTCAGGCCCTCGGTGGTGCGCATCACCACGACGTCGTCGACCACCAGCAGGTCACGCCCCTCGACCAGCTCGATGCCGAGCTTGTCGGCGAGGAAGGAGTGCTCGTAATAGGCGCTGTTGAAGGGACCGGGCGTGAGCAGCGCCACCGTCGGCTCCGCATGGGCGGTGACCGGCGCGACGGACTGCAGCGTCGCCAGCAGCTCCTCGGGATAGGTCTCGACCGGGTCGACCCGGTGCTCGGCGAACAGGTCCGGGAACATCCGCATCATCACCTCCCGGTTCTCCAGCATGTAGGAGACGCCGGACGGCGTGCGGGCATTGTCCTCGAGCACGTAGAACTCGTCCTCGCCGGTGCGCACCAGGTCGATGCCGGCGATCTGCACGTAGATGTCGTGCGGCAGCCTGAGCCCCGCCATCTCGGGCCGGTAGTAGGGATTGCGGTAGATCAGGTCCTCGGGGATGACGCCGGCCTTGAGGATCTCGCCCGGACCGTAGATGTCCTTGAGGAAGAGGTTGATGGCGCGGGTGCGCTGCTCGAGCCCGAGCGAGAGGCGCTGCCACTCGGTGCGGGTGATCACCCGCGGGATGATGTCGAAGGGGATGATGCGCTCCTCGGCCTCGTTCTGGCCGTAGACCGCAAAGGTGATGCCGATCCGGCGGAACAGGAGCTCTGCTTCGAGGCGGCGGTTGGCAAGGCCTTCGGGGCTCATCGACTCCAGCCAGCGCTTGAGGAGCGCGTAGCCGGCGCGGTTGGAGCCATCCGCAAGCGTCATCTCGTCGAAGGCAGCAGGCATCAATCCTCCTCTGTGGGATCGGCCGAATCCCATCCTAGAACGCGAAGCAAGAAAGACGCCAGCCATCTCGTGATTTTGGCCGTCCGGAGCGTCGCAAATGGGAGGCGCTGCGGCCTCTTCGAGGCCGGCCGGCTGCGGGGTCACGGGAGCCTTTCCAGCACCTTTGCGGCCAGAGCCTCAAGGGCAGGCCGGGCGTCGGGGACGTCGTCGAGGGCATTGAGGCTCGCCGCGAGGGTGAAGACCACTTCGCCGCGCCGGACTTGGAGGCGGTCGCCGTCCCAGGCCGCATCGTCGCCGAGCGCGACCGCCTCGGGCGAGGGGTGACCGGGATCGCCGGGCACCCGCAGCGCGTCGATCGAGCCCGCCGCGCCGGGGTGACCCGATGGCCAGCTCCAGACGGTCAGCGACACGGTCGCGCCGAGGGCGCCGCCCGCGGGCGTCCAGAAGCACACGGTCTGCCGGCCGCGACCGGCGCCGCCGCCCATCGGCGCCTGCTCGGCGGCCTCGACCGCCTCGTGAAACGCATGGCCGACTTCCTCGACGGTGAGAAGCGGACAGGCGGGGATGTCCGCGGGCAGCTCGGCCGCGATGGCCTGCAGGGCGGGAGCGGCCAGGAGCGTGAGCGCCAGCATGCCGGCGCGCGACGTATGATGCATGGCTGCCGTCTCCCGGGGCCTATGTCGCTGGCGGGCGTTGCCTCCCGGCACCGGAGACAGGCTACCGCCTCCCATGGCATGCTGGAAGGCCCCGCCGATCGAGTCTTTCCCGCGCAGCTTCTCCCCCATGACCGCGAAGCCGTCTTCCTCCGCCACAGTCGCGACCCCGTCGCCCTGGCCTCTCCGGACGCTCTGCGACCACCCGCTGCTGGTTTGTGCGGCATTCCTGCTCGTCTTCGTACCCGTCTACACCTGGGTCTCCTGGCGTGTCGGACCGAACAGCGACAACGCTGCGGCCCTGATGATTGCCAAGGACATCGCGGCCGGCAATGTCCGGGCGGAGGACTGGGTGTTCTCGACCCAGCCGTTCCTGTTCAGCGACAATATCTGGGCGGCGATCGTCATCGCGATCTTCGGCTATTCGCCAATCGTCATCCACGTGGTTCCGGCGCTCTACCTCGCGCTGACCGCGCTGTTCGCCGCGCTTCTGGTGCTGAAGGCGCGCCCGTCAGGCGTGGTGCTGCTGGCGCCGTTCCTGCTGATCCCCAACGCCTTCACGACGCTGATGGGGAACCAGCTCGCGTCCCATGGCGGTGCCGCCGCCATGGCCATGGCCTCGGTGTTTCTCCTCGGCTATGTGTCGGACCGGTGGCTGGTGCCCGCGCTGGCGGTGGCGGCGCTCGTCTGGGGCATCGTCACCAGCTCGGACGCGCTGCTCCTCGTCATCTTCTTCCTGCCGGCGATCCTCGCGGCGATGCTCCATCTCGCCCTGGCGCCGGGACGCCGTGCCGTCGTCGTGCTCGCGGCGCTTCTTGCCGGCCTGGCGATCTACTTCCTTGCCGGCAAGGTCTTCGATCACCTCTTGCTCTCCGCGACACCCGGTGTCGGGCATCAGGGGCTCGCGCGTCCTGGCGTGATCCTGAGAAACGTCGGACTGCTGGTCGAGGCGCTGCGCGAGTACTTCGCAGTGGGTTTCCGGGGCGGCGTGCTCGATGCGGTGCTGTCGACGGTCCGGCTGCTGTTCCTGCTCGGGCTACTGGCCGGTTTCGCGGCGGCCGCGGTCAGGGCATGGCGAAAGTCGTTCGTCGACACGTTTCTCCTCCTGTCGGCCGGAACGACCGCCTGCGCCTTCGTCTTCAGCACCATGACGGTCGATGTCATGTCGGCGCGCTACCTGTTCTTCGGCGTCCTCGCGGGGATCGTCTTCGTGGCCCGCAATATCGACTTCGGGCGTCTGGCGAAGCCGCTTTCGGTGGCGCTGGTCCTCCTGGCGCTGACCAACATTCCCGGCGTCCTGCAGGCGGTCTCGACGGCGCCCCGCTACGCCGATCTCGCCCAGTTCCTCCGCGAGAATGGCCTGACGAGGGGATATGCCGGCTTCTGGCAGTCGCACGTGACCAGCGTGACCGGGGACGTGGAGGTCGCCCCGGTCTGGGCGATGGGCACGATCCGCCCCTTCTACTGGCTCGCCAAGACGACGTGGTACGGCCCGGGTCGCACCTTCTTCATGACCCCTGATCCTTCCGAGAAGGCGGTCGCGCTGGCGCAGTTCGGCCCGCCCGTGCGCGAGCTGCGCCATGGTGACATGGAGATCCTCGTCTGGGACGAGATTTCGATGCCGATGATGGGCTTCATCGTCTCGACCGGGGACGTGGGCGCGGTGCGCCTCGGTCCGTTCGTGCGTCGGGAGGATGGGTTCGGCCCGAACCTCCGCAAGGGGACCTTCCTCGAGGAGGTCGCGCCGAGCCTCCCCGCGGGACGGTACCGCTTCACGATGGATGGCGTGAAGGATGCCGGCAGCGCCGAGATCGTCATCGACGCACCGGGTGGCGCGGTCATGCGCCAGTCGATTGCGCCGGGAGACGGCCGGATTGCCGATTTCACCTTCGCCCTGCCCGCGATGACCCGGGACCTCCGGATCCGCGTCAAGGTCCGCAAGGCGGACGATCTCGTCGTCCGCGGCTACGGGCTCTACCGGATCGGCGACTGAGCCGGGCGATCGGCTCGCCCTCGTCGCGCGTCGCCGGGCCGGGAGCCTCGCCAGCGATGGCGAAGCCCCCGGGGTGTCCGATCAGGTCGCGTGGCCAAACAGCTCGCCGAAGAAGTTGCCGGCCGAGATGTCGAGGCCCTTGCCGACCTTGGCGAACTGGATCTGGGCCTCGCTGCCCGAGCCGTCGCCGTCGTAGTACAGCGCGCCGCTCTTCTTGTCGTAGATGATGATCTGCGACTCGGTCTTAGCCTGCTTGCCGACATGGAACTGGTCGTCGGTCAGGAAGCCAGGGCCGATTGCGTCGAACCCCCACCCGTCGAGGCCGATCTGGTCATGCTTCGGATCGAAGTCCTTGATCTTGTTCGGCAGGGTCGGGTCGGCGAACGCGAAGACGTCGTTGCCCTTGCCGCCATACATGAACGAGAGGCCGTCATGGGCGAACAGGAAGTCATTGCCCTTGCCGCCCTTCAGCACCTGGTCGGCGTCGCCGCCGATGACGGTGTCGTTGCCGTCCTTGCCGAGCATCTTGGAGCCGATCCCGTCGGCGTAGAGGAAATCATCTTGCTTGGAGCCGACGTATTTCGTCGGGATGTCGAGGAGAAGGTCGGCCAGCGGCTGCTGGTCGGACGCCTGCCACAGGCCGATCGCCACGACGAGGTCGACGGCGTCGAGCTCATAGCCGCTCCCGGTCAGCACTTTGGTGGGGCCGGCGAAGGCCTTGAAGGACGAGACGGTGCCGCCGGTCAGGACGCCCTCGGTGACGGTGAACTCGCCCTTGAAGACGATCTTCATGCCGTAGGACGTTTCGAGGACCAGCTTGCTTGTCGTCGGTGTCGCGAAGATACCGTCCTCGATGGAATCGAAGAAAATCTCCTCGGAATCATAGTTGGGCCAACCGTATAGGTGTTGAACGACGGGAAGTCCCATGGTTTCCCCCAATTCTCTCTTGGGACGAAAGGCGTCGATCTCACGTCTTTTCTACGTGTCGAAGCCAATTCCGCCGGAGCCAAGTCTAGAGCCGCGCAGGTCTTGGGAAAACAGGAATCCGTACCGACTAAAATCTTATGGAATTCGCGGAGTGGACGCTTCGGCGACCTCGAGGCTGTCCGCGGCAGCGAGCTGGAAACGCTCGAAGCGCCCGAGCTCCTCCTCAATCCGCTGCCGGGCGAGGGCGCTCTCGGCACCGTCGATCCAGGTCCATTGCTGGACGAGCAGCCGGCCCGCGGCGCGGTCGGTCTTGAGGTCGAGCACGGCGACGATGCGGTCGCCGTCGAGCACCGGCAGGGCGAAATAGCCGTAGCGGCGCTTCGCCTTCGGCACGTAGGCCTCGAAGACGTGGTCGTAACCGAAGAAATGCCGGAGGCGCTTGCGCTGGATGATGAGCGGGTCGAAGGGCGAGAGGATGTGCACCGGCTCGGCCGGTTCGTGCCGCACCTCGAGCGTCGCCGGCTCGGCGAAGTGCGCCTGCTTGCCGGCGTCCTCGATTGCCACCGGAACCAGGGCCTTGCGGCGGATGCGGGCCTCGATGAGCCGGCTCACGGCCGCCTTCCACTTCACGTCGCCATAGGTGATCGAGTCGAGGCTGACCAGCCCTTGTGCGGCGAGCGCACGATCGAGGAGGTAGGCGGCCGTGTCGCGCTCGGAGGCGGGCTTGGGCAGCGCATCCCAGCCGAAATGACGCTCCATCAGGTCGTAGGTCTTGAGCATGCCGACCCGTTCACTGACCGCGACGCGGCCCATGTAGAAGGCATATTGGAGCGCCGCCTTGGAGGGCTTCCGGCTGGCCCACGGGTGGTCCTTGTCGACCAGAACGTCGTCGTCGATGTCGCGGATCGATAGCGGGCCGCCGTCGCGCAGCAGCCGCATGACCTTCCGGAGGTCCGCCGGCGCGACCTTCCGGAACCAGGGATGCCCCTCGGTGCGGTGGCGCTTCATCGCCGCGACGAAGAAGCGGAAGTCGCGGGTCGGCACGTAGGAGAGGGCGTGCGTCCAGAACTCGAACACCGACTTCTCGATCGACTGGACGTGCCGGAGGTCCTCGCGCCGGTAGGCCGGGATGCGGGTGTAGAGGATGTGGTGGTGGCAGCGCTCGATGACGTTGATGGTGTCGATCTGGACGTAACCGAGATGCTCGATCGCGGCGCGGGTCGCGTCCGGGCCGTCGCCGAACGGCGCCGTCGTGTCGAGGCGCTGGGCGTGGAGCCAGATGCGGCGGGCCTCGGGCAGGCCCATGGCGACGGGCGTCGTGGCGCGCGGCATCGCATTCCCCCTCAGATGAGCTGCAGGCCCCGCAGGCTGGCGTGGCCCTGGCGTCCGACGATGATGTGGTCGTGGACGGTGATGCCGAGAGGTTTGGCGATGTCGATGACAGATTTTGTCATCTGGATGTCGGCACGCGACGGAGTCGGGTCGCCGGAGGGGTGGTTGTGGACGAGGATCACCGCCGTCGCGCCGAGCTCCAGCGCCCGCTTCACCACCTCGCGGGGGTAGACTGGGGTGTGGTCGACGGTGCCGGTCTGCTGCACCTCGTCGGCAATGAGCAGGTTCCGCTTGTCGAGGAACAGGATGCGGAACTGCTCGATCGGCTCGAAGCCCATCGCGGCACGGCAGTAGTCGATCACGCTCGACCACGAGTCGAGCAGCGGCCGCTGCTTCACCGGCTCCTTGAGGTAGCGCTGGGCGGCGGCGTGGACGACCTTGATGTGGTGGGCCGCCTTTTCGCCGATCCCCGGCACTTCCATTAGCCGTGCGGGCGCGGCGCCGAGGACTTCGCCGAAGCTGCCGAAGCGCTGGAGCAGCGCCTTGGCGATCGGCTTGGTGTCGACCCGCGGGATCGCGGGGAAGAGCATCAGCTCGAGCAGCTCGTAATCGCGGAGGTTCTCGCCGCCGCTTTCCCGGAAACGGTCGCGGAGCCGCTCGCGGTGGTCGTGATAGTGGGGCATCGCCCCCGGCTTGTCCTCGAAGCCGGTCATGCTCCGCCGCGTGGCGCCATGAGGCCTTTCGGCGACAGCGTGAAGATCTCGCAACCGGTCTCGGTCACGCCCACCGAATGCTCGTACTGGGCCGACAGCGAGCGGTCGCGGGTGACCGCGGTCCAGCCGTCGGCGAGGATCTTCACGTGCGGCCGGCCGAGATTGATCATCGGCTCGACGGTGAAGATCATCCCCGGCTTGAGCACCACGCCCTCGCCGGGCGTGCCGTAGTGGAGGATGTTGGGCACGTCGTGGAACAGCCTGCCGAGGCCGTGGCCGCAGAAATCGCGCACCACGCTGCACCGCTCGGCCTCTGCGTATTCCTGGATGGCGTGGCCGATGTCGCCGGTGGTGGCGCCGGGCCGGATCGCCGCGATGCCGCGCATCAGCGACTCGTAGGTCACCTCCATCAGCCGCTCGGCGGCGCGCTTGACCTCGCCGACCTTGTACATGCGGCTCGAGTCGCCATGCCAGCCGTCGACGATGTAGGTGACGTCGATGTTGACGATGTCGCCATCGCGGAGCGGCTTGTCGCTCGGGATGCCGTGGCAGACGACGTGGTTGACCGAGGTGCAGGTGGACTTGGTGTAGCCCTTGTAGCCGAGCGTCGCCGGCAGGGCGCCGCGGGACACGCCGAACTCGTAGACGAAGTCGTCGATCACCTGGGTCGGCACGCCGGGGGCGACGATCTCGCCGACCGCATCGAGGCACTCGGCGGCGAGGCGCCCGGCGGCGCGCATGCCGGCGAAGGCATCCGGACCGTGGAGCTTGATCTGACCGTCATTCTTGAGCGGTGCGAGCACTGCCTCGACGTAGTTCACCATGGACAAGAAATCTCCCGCGCGGAGCGCGTCACATCAGGCCGTTTGTCCAAGGATATGACCATTTTGGACACTTCTTACAAGCCTCGCGCCGGTCATGTCGCCACCGAGAGGGCTGCATCGAGGGTGATCTCCTCCGGGTCGATGGCGCAGCGATAGGCGAGCATCTCGACCCCGGCGGCCCTGGCCCGGTCGAAGGCGGCGCCATAGGCCGGGTCGAGGTCGCGGCAGATCGCGAGGCGCACCGAATCCGTCCGCTGGACGAGGTAGAGCATTGCAGCCCGGTGGCCCGCCGCAACCATCGCGGCGAGCTCGTCGAGATGGCGTGCGCCGCGCGCGGTGACCGAATCCGGGAACTCGGCGAGCCCGGAAACGCGCGAGAAATGGACGTTCTTCACCTCGACATAGGCATCAGGCAGGCCATCGCCCGAAAGCAGGAAGTCGACCCGCGATCCCTTGCCGTAGGCTACCTCGCGACGAAGCTCGGGATACGCAGCGAGCTCGGGGATGCGGCGGGCGCGGAGCGCCTCCTCGACCAGCCGGTTGGGGAGTGCGGTGTTGATGCCGACCAGCCCGTAGGGCTCCGCCTCGACCAGCTCCCACGACAGCGGAAGCTTCCGCATGGGGTTGGTCGAGCGCGACAGGAGGACGCGCATCCCGGGCTCGGCGAGGCCGAGCATCGAGCCGGGATTGGCGCAGTGGACGGTGACGATCTCGCCGTCGGAGAGCGCGACATCGGCGAGGAACCGCTTGTAGCGGCGGATCAGGCGGCCTTCGACGAGGGGGGAGGGGAAGCGCATGCCGGGGCCGATAGCATCTGCCCCGGGCGCGGCGCCAGCCTCTCAGACCGCGCGGCTGTGGACGGCGCCGCCGCCGCCGCGATAGGCGTCGAAGGCGGCGGCGGCAACCCGGACGAGGTAGCGCGCCTCGTCCTCCACCGCGATCACGCCGCCGTCGCGGCGCACGATCCCGTCGGCGGCGAGGCGCTCGATCATCGGCTCGGCAT
>JAEVZM010000502.1 GCA_023392225.1 Pseudomonadota bacterium | reverse complement strand
GGCCGGGGATTGCGGTGGCGCGCGACGCGGCGCGGGCGGGACGGCTTGGACATCGGAGGGCCTCCTTCGGGCGTGGCGGAGTGGGGGGGCGCCGCGACTCCGGCGCATACGGGATCGGCCCCGCGGGCCGAAGCCGCCACGGGGGGGAGCGCGAAGTCACGAGGCGCCGGCGGCGCCGAGGACGGCGGGTGCCAAGGGGGCACCGCGAGGAGAAGGTCGTGTCAGGTACCGCCTTGGCACCCGCCCGGCGACTTGTCGCCGCCCGTTCCGCTCTCCGGTACGCCCGGCTGCCGCAAGTCTTGGGTGCGGCAGGCCGGACGCCCTTAAGGTGCGCGATCCGCACAGCCGGTCGTAGTGCCGGCGGGCATCCGGGGCGGCACCCCGGGACGGCGGCCGGACCCGCCGGGATTGCTCCCGTACGGGATTCCGCCGGCGCGGGCGCCGGTCACCTCCCGCGAGCGCAAGGCGCCGGTACCAGAGCGCCGCCCCTCGGCAGGAAGGGACGCGGCCATTGTACGACGGGGTTGGGAGACGGGGATAAGATCTTGGTTGACGAAGGAGATTTGGAGCGAGTTCACGGATCCTACAGATGGCTTCGCGATCTGCCGCTGATCGCCTACGCTGATACATTGCATTGGCAGCGTGATTTGGAGTCGGGCTTTGCATTTCGGGAGGTGTCTGTGGCGTTGGCGTTATGGGGCCATCGCAGCGCTCAGCGGTCTGGTCGGCGTCAGCTCACAGGCGATGGGTCAGATGAGCCAGAAGCAGGAGTGCATCGACGTTAACGGCTCCCTCCAAGAACGATTCGTTCACTGCTCTAAGTGGCTAGACACGGGTCTTGAGGGGAGGGAGCTATCGCGTGCTCTCGTCACGCGTGCGATGGTTGCTGATGTGGGCAGTATCGGGGGGCCTGAGTTTGCGTTGAATTCGGCGGCCAGCGACCTGCTGGCAGCACTTGATGTGGGCATCGACCGGAGGCCAATCATGCTGGAGCTGGCGGCCCTGTATGCCCGACACCAACGGTTCGACGATGCATTAGGCACTATCGAGCGAGCGTTGACGGAATTCCCAGATGACACCCAATTTTTCTGTTGGGAAGCAAAATTCATTACCAAAGATTTCTCGAAGAAAAGAATACCGATACAGATAGTATCGAAGATATAGAGAAAGGTATCAAGTATATATCCCATGCCTTGGAAATTGAACCAAGCAATCGGGAATTTCTTCTCATACGATCTCGTCTCCGGGAAGAAGGAGATGATTTAATTGGCGCTGAGCAGGATCTGAGCGATCTCCTAGCACGGAATGCACGAGATGAGATGGCGCTCTGGGGAAGAGCAATCGTTAGAGAACGGCTTTGGAATTGTGCCGGTGCGGTCGAAGATCTGAGCGTCCTTCTGGAGGGCGACCCTACGAACGCTGACGCGCTGTTTCTCAGAGGAGATTGCCTAGTGCGCCTGAAGCGCTTTTCAGAAGGTGTCAGCGACTTCAAGTCGGCCCTGGTGATCAAACCAGGCGACCCCGCCCTCCAGCGATGGCTTGCCGCGGCCCTTGAGCTTCTATCGGAAGCCCGACACTAAGCGCGACCGCGGCGCGCGAGCGCTGATCCGTGCCGCAATCCGTCCCAGTGGCGATCGCTCCTTCGCATCGTTATATTCCGAAGGAAAGGTCGATCTCGAGGAGGATGCCATGGACGGCTCCATCGCCCCCAATCTGGATGTGCTCGCCACCGCCGAGGCCTGGAAGAAGGCCGGGCGGAACGTCGCCATCGCCACCGTGGTCGAGACCTGGGGCTCGGCCCCGCGGCCGGTCGGCAGCCACCTCGTCGTCGACGAGGAGGGCAATTTCGAGGGCTCGGTGTCGGGCGGCTGCGTCGAGGGCGCGGTGGTCGCCGAAGCCACCGACGTCATCGCCGACGGCAAGGCGCGGATGCTCGAGTTCGGCGTCGCCGACGAGACCGCGTGGCGGGTCGGCCTCTCCTGCGGCGGCCGAATCCGGGTCTATGTCGAGAAGCTGGACTGAGTTGCGCCCGCGGAGCGGAGGGGAAATGCCAATGAACATGCCGACGCGGAGCGCCTTGTCATGAAGCTCGAGATCCTCCGCGGGCTCAATGCGGCCCGCGAGGCGCGCCGGGCGGCGATCCTCGGCACCGAGCCCGAGACCGCCGACGCCCGCCTCGTCACCGAGGCGGAGGGCTATGAAGGCGATCCGCTCGCCGACGTGCTCGCCGAGCGCTTCCGGAGCGGCGTCTCCGGCATGGTCGAGGTCGACGGTCGGAAGCTCTTTCTCACCGTCGAATTGCCGCCGCCGCGGCTGGTGATGATCGGCGCGGTCCACATCAGCCAGGCACTGGCGCCGATGGCGAAGATCGCCGGGTTCGATCCGACGATCATCGACCCGCGTACCGCTTTCGCGACGCCCGAGCGGTTCCCCGACGTGAACCTCCTCGCCGAGTGGCCGGTCGACGCCATCCCGAAGGTCGGCTTCGACGCCTTCACCGCCGTCGCGGCCCTGACCCACGACCCCAAGATCGACGACACCGCGCTCCTCGCCGCGCTCGAGGCCGGCTGCTTCTATGTCGGCGCGCTCGGCAGCCGGAAGACCCACGCCCGCCGCATCGAGCGGCTCCGCGAAGCCGGTGCCGACGAGGCCGCGCTCGCCACCCTC
>JAEVZM010000497.1 GCA_023392225.1 Pseudomonadota bacterium | reverse complement strand
GGCGCGAGCGCCTCGGCCAGCGGCTCGAGCGCCGGGGTCGGCCAGGTGGCGCGAACGGCGGACAGGAACGCCGCGCCTTGCGCGCAGGATTCGAGCCGGCGCTCCTTCGAGGGCTGGAACGCGGCGGCAAGCTCGGTCACGGCGCGGAGCGCTTCCCCGTCGCCGGCGACCGCGGCGGCATGGGCGGTGGCGAGGACGATCGCGTCGTTCCGGCCCGCGCCATGGCGGAGCACGTCGCCGAGCCAGGCGATGAGCGCGTCGGCGGTGGTCACCGAGCCGTCCTCGATCGCCCATTCGAGCCCGTGGCTGTAGCTGAAGGCACCGACCGGAAACGCCGGCGACAGCCAGGCGACGAGGCGCGTGAGCGCGGGCGCCGCCGGAAGCTGCTCAACTCTTGCGGAGAATGAGTCGTGGACCGCGGGCGTAATGACCGGCATCTACTGTCCGTTTGCGTCGGAACTCGGCGCCAGTCTCTCGACTGTGTCGAACATTCCTTGGATCCAGACTTTGCCGTCGTCTGGCGCGTGGAGGATTGCGAAGGGCGCCTGGAGCTCGGGGAGATAATAAACGGTGGAATTGTCGACAACGTTCTCAATTCCTTCCGAGCCGTCAATTGAGAGTCTCGAATCCACCCCAATAACTTGCACCGCGTACTCGCACGATCCGATGTTTATCGTTGCCTCGTCATTCAAGGTCCACTCGAACGAGCCATCTACCTGCTTGTTGACTTGCTCGAGCAGGGGAGAGCGCCATCTGAATGCGCGTTTCGACGGCCTCTTCCTAACCAAAGGGAATATTGTCTTCGGATTCTCCTGATATTCTACCGATGCGCAGATCACGTGACGGCTGAAGGCAATTTCAACTAGGCCCTTGTAGGAAATTTCGGACGAGCCTTGGTACACAGAGCTTGATTCTATTGGGTAGCTTAGCTCCAAAAGACGATACTCATCCAGATCGGGATCGCCTGCGAGTCCCATGGACTCGACCACATCCTTGGGAACGGGCGTTACCGTCAATGTCGCATCATCCAGTCCGCCGCTGAAGACGATCCCGACGGTGAGATCGTCCCTACCGGGGCATCTGCTCTCATCGGCTCTGGCAGGAGACCCGAGTGCTATTCCCAGGTAAGCCAGCGCGGCTAGGACCAGCTTCATCCGAATCCGGACACCGCCTATGTCGTCCAATGCTCGGCGCAGCGTCGACGAGACAGCCCTGAGGCACGTTTCAGATTCCGACATCGCCGTGCTAGTGGCCATGCCCATGCTCATGCCCATGGTCATGGCTGTGGCCATGGTGATGCCCGTGGCCGCCACCCTCATAGGCGCCGCCCTCGGGGTCGAACGGCGCCGCGACGTGAGCGGTGACCGCGCCGAGGCTCTGGAGCATCGCCTCGATGACGTGGTCCTCGCGGATCAGAAGGCGGTCGGCCTCGATCTGCACCGGCAGGTGGCGGTTGCCGAGGTGCCAGGCGAGGCGGACGAGGTGCAGCGGGTCGCTGGCGCGGATCTCGAGCAGCGGCTCGTCCGACGCCTTGACCGCGACGATGCGGCCGTCCTCGAGGAGGAGGCCGTCGCCGTTCCGGATCGCCACCGCCTCGGGCAGGTCGAGGAGGAAGACGAGCCCACCCTCGCCCTCCATCCGGAGCCGCCGCCGGTGGCGATGGTCGAAGTCGAGCACGACGGTGTCGGTCGCGACATGCGACCACGCATCGGCGGGGAAGACCTTCGTCGCGCGGATCATCGCCGGGGTCCGGCGCTGCTTGGATCGATCATGCCGCGACTGTAGAACACGGCGGAGCGGGCGGCTACGGGCTGCGCGCGGTGTATGGAGCGAACGACGAGGCGATTGCCCTCGCCGATCGCGTCGGTGACCTGCGATGATTCGTATCGCGTCATGATACTTGCCGCTTGCGCCGCGCTTCGTATCTCCATATGATACGTCCATGGAAGGGGCGTGCGATGATCCGCTCGTTCAGGGACAAAAGGACTGAAGCCGTCGCCACCGGCAGGGTCGGCAAGGGCTTCCCCTCCGACCTCGTCCGTGCGGCGCAGCGCAAGCTCTTCATGATCGACAGCGCCGTCGACCTCGATGATCTTCGCTCCCCGCCGGGGAACCGTCTCGAAGCCTTGCACGGCGACCGGAGGGGGCAGCACTCCGTCCGCATCAACGACCAGTTCCGCGTCTGCTTCCGTTGGCTGGATGGTGCGGCGGAAGACGTCGAGATCACCGACTACCACTGACCAAGGAGGGTCGCACGATGGTTGCCAAACTCCCGCCGATCCACCCCGGCGAGATCCTCCGTGAGGAGTATCTGATGCCGCTGGGCCTCAAGCCCTATACGCTCGCCAAGACGCTCCGCGTGCCGCGGACCCGGATCGAGCGGCTGGTTGCCGAGCAGACGCCAGTGACGCCGGACACGGCACTCCGCCTCGCCAAGTTCTTCGACACGACGCCGCAGTTCTGGATGAACATGCAGACGAGCTATGACCTCGCCATCGCCAGCGAGGCGAAGCGGGCGGAGATCGACGCCATCCCGCACCGGAATGCGGCGTAGGCCCCGGGAAGCCGACCGGTGATCCGCGCGATCCTCTTCGACAAGGACGGCACGCTCCTCGACTTCGAGGCGACCTGGGGGCCGATGTACCGGGCGCTGGCCCTGGAGCTGGCGGAAGGCGACACGCGCCGTGCCATGGCGATGCTGCTCGCCGGCGGGCTCGATGCCGCGACCGGCCGGGTGCGGTCGGGCTCGGTGCTCGGCGCCGGCACCAGTGCCGAAATGGTGGCGCTGTGGTTCCCGGCCCTCGACGCCGCCGAGGCGCTGGCGCTGGCGGCAACCATCGACGCGCGCTGCCATGCGCACGGCCGGAGCGGATCGGTGGTGATCCCGGGCGCCGGGGACGTGCTCGCCCGGCTTGCGGCAGAGGGATACGCGATGGGCGTCGCCACCAATG
>JAEVZM010000411.1 GCA_023392225.1 Pseudomonadota bacterium | reverse complement strand
ACATCGTCAAGGTCGCCGCCGGTGCCGTGGGGGTGAAGGCCGACGGTGGAAAGGGAGTCGACGAGCTCCAGTTCTCCATCGATCAGAAGACGGTGGACGAGGCGATCACGGTCTTCGACCTCGACCACCCCGAGAACAACACCGGGCCGCTCGCCGGCAATTCCTTCAAGGGGTTCGAGATCTACACCGCCACGCAGTTCGGCGGTTATCTGCATCACCTCGATTTCCGCGGCAGCAGCCAGGGTGAGACCGTGGTCGGCGTAACCGGCTCCTACGGGACGCTGGACGTCAAGGGAGCCGACAGGCTCGACGGCCGCGGCGGCGACGACACGCTCGACGGCCGGGGCGGCCCCGACACGCTCATCGGCGGATCGGGCAAGGACACGTTCCAGTTCACCTTCGGCCCGGTTCCGGGGAATGTCGACACGATCGTCGACTTCGCTCCGGGGACGGATCGCATCGCGATCAGCAGCCGCGGCTTCGACGGGGTCGGTCCCGCGGGCAAGCTGGCGGCAGTCAAGTTCAACGCCCTCTCGGCGCAGGACAGCAACGACGCCATCCTCTACGACAAGGCGACGGGCAAGCTCTATCTCGACCCCGACGGTCTCGGCGGCGTGGCACCCCTGCATTTCGCCACGCTCGCCAACAAGGCGAACCTTCAGGCCAGCGACATCACAATCATCGCGTGACCACTCCCGGGTGGGCGGCGTCGTGCCGCCCCCCGTATCGCGCGCCTAGACGTTCCGCTGGTCGCGGTCGCGGCGGCGGTCGTTCACCGGCTGGTAGGCGAGCCGCGAGTGGTATTCGCAATAGGGCAGGCTGTTGAAGCTGCGGTGGCCGCAGAAGTGGAAGCCCTCGGCACCGGGATCGCCGATCGGCCACTTGCACATCTGGTCGTTGAGGGCGAGCAGCGACACGTTGAGGCTGATCGGCACGACCAGATCCTCGAGCGGAACCTGGACCTGGACCCGGCGCGGTGCCGGGGTCGGCTGCATCTTGAGTGCGGTGTTGCCGGCGACCATCGGGCGCGGCGCCGGACGCGGCGCGGAAGCGGTGGCCTGGCGGGTCTTGCGCGGGCGGGTCTGGGTGGAGGCGGGCTTGGCGCGGCCAGAGGTTGAGGCGGTGTACCTTGCCGATCACGGCGTTGCGGGTCACGCCGCCCAGCTGCGAGGCGATCTGGCTCGCGCTCAGTCCGTCAGCCCAGAGTTTCTTCAGCAACTCGACGCGCTCGTCGGTCCAATTCATCTCGGGGTCACCCTTCTTCTCTTCTTCATGGCGGCGGACTCGGAATCGCACCTAGCGCGCTGGCTCGGTTCGCCAGCCAGCGCCCAACGCGTAACTATGGATACTGGGTTGGATACTGAGTTCCGCCGCAGGAAACGCGTGTCGGTCGCACCCGACACCGCGAAACCTACAGAGGCGCCGACTCCCTGACAAGAGTCCGGGGGGCGCCATCGGTGTTTTCCCCAAGTCGTCCCGATTCCCTCCACCGGCACCGCAGCGATCCTCGCGATTGACACCACTTCCCCGCGCGGTGCTATAAGTCGGCGCTTCTGGGAGTGCTGCCTTGCGGCGGCACTCTTTGATTTTTTCCGGAACCCTGCACACATGAGGCGGACCATGGACCGCTCTCCACTCTTTGAAACCTTCGCCCGCGCGCCGATCGCCTTCGAGCGCGGCGAGGGCGTGTGGCTCTACACCACCGACGGTCGCCGCATGCTGGACTTTGCCAGCGGCATCGCCGTGAACGCGCTCGGCCACGCCCACCCGGCGATGGTCGAAGCCATCAAGGCGCAGGCCGAGAAGCTCTGGCACGTCTCCAATCTCTACCGGGTTCCCGAGCAGGAGAAGCTGGCCGAGACGCTGTGCGCGGCGTCCTTCGCCGACAAGGTGTTCTTCGCCAATTCCGGCGCCGAGGCGGTCGAGTGCGCGCTGAAGACGGCGCGGCGCTACCAATTCGTCAGCGGCCATCCGGAGCGCTTCCGGGTGATCACCTTCGCCGGCGCGTTCCACGGCCGCACGATGACCGCGCTCGCCGCCACCGGCAACGCCAAGTATCTCGAGGGCTACGGGCCGCCGGCGGCCGGCTTCGACCAGGTCGCACTCGGCGACATCGAGGCGGTCAAGGCCGCGATCGGTCCCGAGACCGCGGCGATGATCATCGAGCCGATCCAGGGCGAGGGCGGCGTACGCCTCGTCCCCGGGCCGTTCCTCCGGGCGCTGCGCGAGCTGTGCGACCAGCACGGCCTCCTGCTCATCTTCGACGAGGTGCAGACCGGCGTCGGCCGCACCGGCAAGCTCTTCGGCTACGAGTGGTCGGGCGTGACCCCCGACATCCTCGCCGCGGCCAAGGGCCTCGGCGGCGGCTTCCCGATCGGGGCCTGCCTCGCCACCGACGAGGCGGCGAAGGGCATGACGCCGGGGACGCACGGCTCGACCTTCGGCGGCAACCCGCTCGCCATGGCGGTCGGCCAGGCGGTGCTCGACGTGATCCTCGCGCCCGGCTTCCTCGAGGACGTGCAGGGCAAGGGCCTGTTCCTCAAGCAGCGGCTCGCGGCGGTGGTCGACAGCCATCCCGACCTCGTCGAGGAAGTGCGCGGCGAGGGGCTGCTGATCGGCCTGCGCTGCAAGGTGCCGGTGGCGGAGATCGTGTCCGCGGCGCGCGACCAGGACCTGCTCGGCGTCGGCGCCGGCGAGAATGTGCTGCGCCTGCTGCCGCCGCTGATCGCCACCGAGGCGGAGCTCGACGAGGGCGTGCGCCGGCTCGATGCCGCGCTGACCGCGCTCGACCAGGCGAAGGCCGGCTGAGCCATGGTGCGTCATTTTCTCGATCTCGCCGATATCGACGGACCGACTCTGCGGGCCATCCTCGACGAGGGCCGTCGGCTGAAGGGCGAGCGCCGGACGCCGAGCGCACAGCTGCCGCTCGTCGGCCGGACGCTGGCGATGATCTTCGACCGACCCTCGACGCGCACCCGCGTCTCCTTCGACGTGGCGATGCGCGAGCTCGGCGGCGAGACCATCGTGCTCACCGGGCAGGAGATGCAGCGCGGCCGCGGCGAGACGCTGTCGGACACCGCCAAGGTGCTGTCGCGCTATGTCGACGCGATCATGATCCGCACCCATGACCACCGCATCGTCACCGAGCTCGCGGAAGCGGGCTCGATTCCGGTGATCAACGGCCTCACGCACCACTCCCACCCCTGCCAGATCATGGCCGACGTGATGACCTTCGAGGAGCATCGCGGCCGCATCGACGGCAAGACGGTGGCGTGGCTGGGCGATGCCAACAACGTGCTGACCTCGTGGGTCCATGCGGCGGGCCGGCTCGGCTTCGCGATCCGCATCGCCTCGCCCTCCGACCTTGCGCCGAAGCAGGCGCTGATCGACTGGGCGGCCGCCAACGGCGCCGACGTCACCGTCACCCGCGATCCGGATGCGGCGGTGGCCGGGGCCGATTGCGTGGTCACCGACACCTGGGTGTCGATGGGTGACGAGGAGGCAGAGCGCCGGCAAAAGCTTCTTCATCCCTATCAGGTCAACCGGCGCCTGATGGCGCTGGCGGGGCCGGATGCGATCTTCATGCACTGCCTGCCGGCGCATCGTGGCGAAGAGGTGACCGCCGACGTGATCGACGGGCCGCAGTCGGTGGTGTTCGACGAGGCCGAGAACCGGCTCCACGCCCAGAAGGCGATCCTCGCCTGGGTGTTCGGCTGGAACCCGATCTGACCATGGCCGAGACCGAGACCAGTCCGCGGCCGGCCGGAGACGACGCGGTGCTGCCGTTCGAGGTGGCGCCGCTCGACGTGCGGGGGCGTGCCATCCAGATGGGGCCGGCGATCGACGCGCTGCTCGCCCGCCATGGCTATCCCGAGCCGGTGTCGCGCCTGGTCGGCGAGGCGGTGGTGCTGACGGTGCTGCTCGGCTCGTCACTGAAATTCGACGGCAAGTTCATCCTCCAGACCGAGACCGACGGCCCGGTCGACATGCTGGTCGCCGACTACCGCACCACCGGCGGGGTGCGGGCCTATGCCCGCTTCGACGCGGAGCGGGTCGCCGCGGCGGTGGCCGCCGGCGAGGCGACGCCGACGGCGCTCCTCGGCAACGGCACGCTCGCCATGACCGTCGACCAGGGCGCCTACATGAGCCGCTACCAGGGCGTGGTGCCGCTCGACGGGCAGGGGCTCGAGGAAGCCGCCCACACCTATTTCCGCCAGTCGGAGCAGATCCCGACCCGGGTCCGCCTCGCCGTCGGCGAGGTGATCGAGCGGGTCGACGGCGCGATGGTCCGGCAGTGGCGGGCCGGCGGCATCATCGTCCAGTTCCTGCCCGATGCGCCGGAGCGCATGCGCCAGCCGGACCTGCCCGGCGGCGACGTGCCAGACGGGGTCGAGGAAGAGGGCGGCGACGAGGACGATGCCTGGGTCGAGGCCCAGTCGCTGGTCGCCACCATCGAGGACCACGAGCTGACCGATCCTGCCGTCTCGGTCGAGCGCCTGCTCTATCGGCTGTTCCACGAGCGCGGCGTGCGGGTGTTGACCCCGGTCGAGTTCACCGACGACTGCTCCTGCTCGCGCGAGCGCATCTCCGGCATGCTGGCGAGCTTCTCGGCCGAGGAGATCGCCGAGAGCGTCCAGGACGGGCAGATCATCGTCACCTGCGAGTTCTGCGGCACCCGCTACGAGTTCGATCCGGCCGAGTTCGCCGGCGACGGCGCGCCGCAAGAGGACTGATCCCCGAAGGTCAACGCGGGGTGGCAACCCGCGCGGCCGCGTCCCGGCCACCCTTTCGGCGTGATGTTGCGCTTGCCTCCCGGCGAGTGGGGTCCGTGGCGCCGGTTCGGCCGGCGGGCTCGAGTCTTCGCCCTGGAGGTGGAATGCGCCGGTTCGTTGCCCTGGTCCTCGTGGTGCTGCTCGTCGTGGCGGCGGTCGCGGGGTGGTTCGTCCTCAACCTCTACCAGCTCGCCGACACCGTGCGCTCGCAGGACGTCGACGGCTTCGCGGCGCGGGTCGACCTTCCGGCGGTGCGCAGCTCGCTCGCCCGCCAGGTCGTCGCGCAGGCGAGTGCCGGCAAGATCAAGGGCCTCTCGGTCGCGCTCGATCCGGCCGGGCAGGCGATCGCCGCCAATCTGATCGCCGCCCAGCTCGAGCAGGCGATCACGCCGGAGATGGTGTTCGCGCTGCTGCGGAGCGGTGCGCTCCGCGACAACGGGACCGGGACCGGCACGCGCGGCGACGACGCCGCGCCGTTCGCTCTGCCGGCCAACCCGCTGTCGCGGCTGAAGGGGCTGGGCGTGGCGCTGCCGGCGACGATCCGCCTGACGGTGGGCGAGGGCGAGGACCCGGCGACGTGGCTGACGCTCGCCTTCTCGCTCCGCGGCCTGACCTGGACGGTCACCGACGTGGTGCTGCCCGAGCGCGCCTTCCGCCAGCTCGGCCGCTCGCTCCGCCTCGAGGTGCGCAACGGCGGTTGACCGGACCCGGTCAGGCCGCCTCGCCCCCGCCCGGGCGCCGGGCCGAAAGGGCACGCTCGGTGGTCTCGCGGGTATGGTCGAGATGGGTGCGATAGGCGGCGACCGCCGCCTCGGCGTCGCGCCGGACGAGGGCGGCGGCGATCCGGTCATGGTCCGCAAGGCTGGTGGCGATCACGCCCGGCGTCTCGGTGGCGATGCGGCGGATGTCGAGCGCGATGTCGTAGAGGCCCGCCGCCATGGTGGCGAGGAGCGGGTTGCGGGCGGCAGCGTTGATCGACTGGTGGAAGGCGAAGTCGAGCACCCGGAAGCCGACAGGGTCGTCGCGGAAGGCGTAGCCCTCGACGGCGAGGCGTCCGATCTGCGCCAGCTCGTCGTCGCTGCCCCGCGTCGCGGCGCGCCGGACGAGGTCGAGGTCGACCGTCGCCCGCGCCTCGAAGTGGACGGCGACGTCGTAGTCCTGGACGAACATCAGGAACTGGAGCGGCGCGATCAGCCGGCCCGGCGAGAGGTCGGTGATGGTGTAGCGGCCGCCCTGCCGGCTCTCGAGCACGCCGAGCACGGTCAGCGCCTTCAGCGCCTCGCGGAGCGCCGGCCGGCTGATGCCGAGGGCGGTCGCCATCTGCTGCTCGGTCGGCAGCTTGTCGCCGGTCTTGAGGTTGCCGCTCTTGACGAGGGCCAGGATGCGGTTGGCCACCTGCTCGGCGATCGAGCGCCGCTCCAGCGGGGCGCCCTCGAACGCCGCCGCGGGCCGGGGCGGGTCGTCGCCCCGGATCAGCGTGTCGAAGGCGTCCGGCGCGGTGCGCGTCACAGCGCCAGCCGGTAGAAGCGGATCGCGTTGTCGCGGTAGATCTTGCGCTGCTCGCTCTCGGAGAGCTCGGCCAGCGCCCGGTCGAGGACGCCGACCCAGCGCTCGATCGAGGTCGCCTGCAGGCACACCGGCCAGTCGCCGGCATAGACCGTGCGGTCGGTGCCGAAGGCCTCGAGGGTGGCGTCGATATAGGGGCGGATGTCGGCGTCGGTCCAGGTTTCCCAGTTGGCCTCGACCGGCAGGTCGGAGAGCTTGCAGGTGACGTGGTCGTGCCGGGCGAGCTCGGCGATCTGGCGCCGATACTGGTCGAGCGCGCCCTCGGCGATGCCCGGCTTGCCGCAATGGTCGAGGATCATCGGCACCTCGGGCACGCGCTTCACGAAGTCGAGCACGATGTCCATCTGGGTGTGGTTGACGTTGATCTCGAAATGCATGCCGAACTTGCCGAGCGTCTTCACCCCGGCGATGAAGTCGGGGCTGAGGGCGAGGCCGCGCGGGTCGGCATCGAACTCGATGATGCGGCGGATGCCGCGCACCTTCGGGAAGCGCGTCACCATCTCCTCGAGCATCGGCGCCACGGCCTCGCCGCGCTCGAGCGGGGCCATCGGCACGATCGCGGCGATGCGCGGATCGCGCTTGGCTTCGTCCTCGACGAACTCGATCTCCTCGATGTACTGGCCGCCATTGCTGTCGAAGTCGGCGTAGCACTCGAGAAAGACCATCGCCTCGACCGCGACCGAGCCGCAGTCACGCTGGTAGTCCTCGACGTGGTAGGGCCGATTGAGGAGCGGGCTGCCCTTGTTCCAGGAGTAGGAGAGGCGCTTGGGGTCCCAGATGTGGAGATGGGTGTCGATGATCGGGAAGTCGGGCATGGTTTCCTCCTCGGCCTAGCGGATCAGCCGGAACTCGGCGGGATCGGGCGTCTTCAGCGTCAGTCCGAAGCCGGGCTTGCCGTCGTCGAGATTCACCGATCCGTCCTTCATCTCCGGCTCGCCGTCGAAGACATACCAGAACAGCTCGTTCCCTACCTCCACCGGCACCTTCGGAAAGTACTCCGAGATCGGTGCGGCATAGCTCGACAGGGTGACGTGGTAGTTGTGCATCTGGCCGGCATGCGGGATGAACACGACGTCGTGCGCTTCGCAGAGGTCGGCGACCTTCTTGGCCGCGGTGATACCGCCGACGCGGTTGACGTCGGGCTGGGCGACGTCGACGGCCCTGGCGTCGAGCAACTGCCGGAAGCCGGCGAGGGTGAACTCGTGCTCGCCGCCCGAGATCGGCACGTGGCCCATGGCGCGGAGCTCGGCGTAGCCGGCGATGTCGTCCGGCACCAGCGGCTCCTCGACCCAGCGCAGGCCGAACGGCGCCAGCGCCCGCATCATCCGGCGGGCATATTCGAGCGTCCAGCCCATGAAGCAGTCGGCCATGATCTCGATGTCGGTGCCGGCCACCTCGCGGACCGTCCGAGCCAGCTCCACGTTCTTGTGGATGCCGGCGATGCCGTCCTTCGGGCCCCAGCCGAAGCGGAACTTCACCGCCTTGAAGCCCTGGTCGATATAGGCCTGCGTCTCGCGGGCGAGGTCGTCGACCGGCTGGCTGTAGAGCCGGCTCGCATAGACCGGGATATTCGGCTTGGTGCGGCCGCCGAGCAGGCGGAACACCGGCTCGCCGAGCAGCTTGCCCTTGGCATCCCAGACCGCGAGGTCGACGGCGCTGATCGCCGCCATGCCGATGCCCTTCCGGCCATAGGGCAAGGTCCGCCGGTACATCGACTGCCACAGGTATTCGCTGTTCATCGGGTCCTGGCCGAGCAGCAGCGGCCTGAGATAGGTATCGATGACGACCTTGGTGGCGTGCGGGGCGAGCGCGGCATTGCCGATGCCGACCGTGCCGTCGTCGAGCCCGATCTCCACCACCAGCCAGCCGAGGAAGCGGAAGCCGCTGATCTCGCCGGTCACGTCGCTGACCATGTCGGTCGGCGTGGTGCAGAAGTTCGGCGGCATCGGCGCCACCGGGCCGGTCCATTCCCAGATGGTGGTGCGCACGTCCTTGATGCTGGCCATGGGTCGTCGATCTCCGGATCAGGCGGGAAGGGGGCGGAGCGCGGCGGCGAGGCGGGCGACGATCGCCTCGCCGAACGGGCTCGGGGTGTCGGACGGGATGCGGCGGGCGCTCGCGGCGAGGCCGAGGCGGAGCGCGGCGAGCTGCTTGCCGTAGAGGACGAAGTGCTCGATCCCCTGCATGATGAAGGTGATCGCCGGCAGGATCTCGCGGTAGAGCCGCTCGGCCCCGGCTTCGTCGCCGACGCGCATGGCGCGCTCGATGGCGACCTGGCGGTCGAGCGTCTCCATGCCCGGGATCATGCCGTCGACGCCGGCGCGGTAGTTGTCGGTCAGCTCGAGCCCGGCCCGGCCGTTGAACACCGCCATCCGCCCTTCGAGCGCCTCGACGAGGCGGGCGACGGCCAGCGCGTTGCTTTCGGCCTTGACGATGCTGATGTTGGGGTGTGCGCGGTTGATGGCTACGAGGCTCGCCTGGCTGAGCCCGACGCCGAGGAACTCGGGCGCGTTCTGGAGCGCGACGGGGATGTCCACCGTGTCGGCGACCGCCCCGAAGAAGCGCATCAGCTCGCCCTCGGCGATCGGCGGCCGCGGCGGCTGCAGGATCAGCCATGCGGCACCGGCCCCGACAGCGAGCCTTGCACTCTCCTGCAT
>JAEVZM010000367.1 GCA_023392225.1 Pseudomonadota bacterium | reverse complement strand
TTCACCGGGTCGATGTCCTTGAGGTGGACGTGGGCGAGCCGGGTCGCGTAGCGCTCGGGCAGCGTCAGCGGGTCCATGCCGGCGAGCGTCGCGTGGGCGGTGTCGATGCAGACCTTCAGCAGCCGCTCGTCGATCTCTGCTAGCAGCCGGTCGTGCTCTTCGGCGAAGTCGCAATAGCCGCCGGCATGGGCGTGGATCGAGGCGGTCAGACCGAATTCCTCTGTCGCGATCCGCGCCGCCTCGCCGAGGCGGGACGAGAAGCCGGCCCAGGCGTCGGCATCGAGCTGGGGGGCATCGGCGGGACGGCCAAGGGTCCGCGTGCGCTCGGGAGCGATCGAATCGATGAGGACGAGCTGCCGCGCGCCCTGGGCGGCGAGGCTGCGGCCGGTCCGGACAACGGCATCCCGGGTGCGATCCCAGGCGGCGGGATCATGGAAGGGCTGGAAGACGACGCCACTCGAGAGCGTGAGGCCGCGCGCGGCGAGCGCGTCGCGGAGCACGTCCGCATCCTCGGGCAGGAAGCCGACGGGGCCGAGATCGATCCCCTCGAAGCCGGCTTCCGCACACTGGTCGAGCACGTCCTGCCAGGACGGGTTCCGCGGGTCGTCGGCGAACTCCACGCCCCACGAGCACGGGGCATTCCCGATCTTCATTCTGGTTCCTCCCAACAACGAATGTCAAGATAGAAGTGCGATAATCGCACATTTGGAGGATCGCGTGTCAAGGATCGGGTGGGGTCTTGTCGGCGGGGGTGAGGGCAGCCAGATCGGCTTCGCCCACAGGGCCGGCGCCGAGGTCGATGGCAAGTTCCGCTTCCTGGCCGGGGCGCTCGACGTCGACGCCGACAGGGCGCGTCGCTACGGCATCGCGCTCGGGCTCGCGCCGGAGCGGGCCTATGGCGACTGGCGGGAGATGCTCGCGGGCGAGAAGGATCGCGACGCCGACCGGCTCGGGCTGGTGACGGTGGCGACGCCGAACGTGACCCACTTCGAGATATCGAAGGCGTTCCTCGAGGCCGGCTTCCACGTGCTCTGCGAGAAGCCGATGACGATGACCGTCGAGGAGGGGCGCGCCCTCGTCGCGATCGCCGCCAGGTCGGGCCGGATCTGTGCGGTCAACTACGGCTACTCGGGCTATCCGCTGGTCCGCGAGATGCGGGCGATGGTCCGGTCCGGTACGCTCGGCAGCATCCGCGTCGTCGTCGCCGAGTTCGCCGGCGGCTTCATGGCCGACGCGGCGGACGCCGACAATCCGCGCGTCCGCTGGCGCTTCGATCCGGCCCAGGCCGGCATCTCGGCCGTGTCGATGGACTGCGCGATCCATGCACTCCACATGGCCTGCTACGTCACCGGCCAGCGCGTCGCCAAGGTATCGAGCGACTTCGCGCACGGCATCGCGAGCCGCCAGCTGGAGGACGATTCCCTCACCGCCTTCCGGATGAGCGGCGGCGCCATCGGCCGGGCCTGGGCCAGCGGCCTCGCCATCGGCCGCACCCATGGCCTCGGGCTTCAGGTCTTCGGCGAGACGGGCGGGCTGCGCTGGACGCAGGAGCAGCCCAACCAACTCTACTGGACGCCGCTCAACCAGCCGACCCGGATCCTCGAGCGCGGCGCTGCCGGCCTCTCGCCGGATGCGCAGCGTGCCAACCGGATCACCGTCGGCCATGCCGAGGGCATGGCCTTCGCCTTCGCCAATATCTATCGCGACCTCGGCGACGTCATCGCCGCCGGCGAGTCCGGCAGTGCGCCGGATCCGCTGGCGCTCACCTATCCGAGCGCGGAGGACGGCCTCCATTCGATCGAGGTCATCCACGCCATGGCCGATTCCGCGGCCAACGGCAGCCGCTGGACGGACGTGCCGTGAGCATCCGGCATCGAGGAATTCCGGGCTGACCGGAATGCAGGGGGCGCCGGCGGGTGGCCGGGCCTCCGAAAGACCATGTCCCGCCGTGTCTCGTTTCCAAGGGAGGAAATCATGAGAGGCTTGAAGTATCTGGGTGCAGTTGCCGCCGTGGCACTGACTGCCGGCGGCGCTTCGGCGTTCACGATCGGCTATTCCAGCCCCAACTTCGACGACAACTACCAGACCATCATGCGTGAGGCCGCCAAGGCCCATGCCGAGGAGCTCGGCCACGAGATCATCATCGAGGACGCCCGGGAGGACGTCGGTACCCAGCTCAGCCAGATCCAGAACTTCATCGCCTCCGGCGTCGATGCGATCGTGCTTGCTGCGGTCAGCACCGAGGCGACGCCGCCGATCACCGAGCTCGCCAAGGCGGCGGGCATCCCGATCGCCTATATCAACCGCCGCCCGGTCGACACGGACTCGCTCGGCGGCATGTCGACCTATGTCGGCTCGGACAACTACCAGGCTGGCAAGCTCGAGGCCGAGGCGGCCTGCAAGCTGGCCGGTGGCAAGGGCAGCGCCGTGATCCTCATCGGCTTCCTCCGCAACGAGGACGCCCAGAACCGCACCAAGGCGGTCAAGGACGTGCTGGCGACGGACGACTGCAAGGGCATCGAGCTCCTCGCCGAGCAGGAGGCCGAGTGGCAGCGCACCAAGGGTGCCGACGTCATGGCCAACTGGCTGGCCTCGGGCATCAAGCCGACCGTGGTGCTCGCCAACAATGACGAGATGGCGCTCGGCGCGATCCAGGCGCTGAAGGCCGCCGGCATCGGCATGGACGATGTCGTCGTCGCCGGCATCGACGCGACGCCGGACGCGCTCGCCGCGCTGGAGAGTGGCGATCTCGACATCACGGTGTTCCAGGACGCCAAGGGTCAGGTCACCGGCGGCGTCGACGCTGCCCTCGCGATGATCGACGGCAAGGAGCAGCCCTCCTATGTCGACATCCCGTTCATCACCGTCACCACCGAGAACCTCGCGGATTTCAAGTAGTCGCGAGATCATCCGACAGGGTTGCGGAGCAGCATGCCGCTCCGCGGCCATCCCGGGAGGAACACGATGACGGACGACGTGGTGCTGCGCACCCGCGCGCTGACCAAGCACTATGGCGGCGTGATAGCGCTCGAGAATGCGGACTTCGAGATCCGCCGTGGCGAGCACGTGGCGATCGTCGGCGACAACGGTGCCGGCAAGTCGACCTTCGTCCGCCAGATCACCGCTGTCGAGCAGCCGACGTCCGGCGAGATTCTCTTCGATGGCGCTCCCGCCCGTTTCTCCAGCCCGCTCGAGGCGCGCCAGGCGGGAATCGAGACCGTCTTCCAGAACCTTGCGCTCGCCGATGACCTCGACGTGCCGGCGAACATCTTCCTCGGCCGCGAGGAGGTCTACTTCAAGCTCGGCCCGTTCAGCTTCCTCAACGAGCGGAAGATGCAGGCGATGGCCGAGGAAGGCCTCAAGCGCACCGCGGTCAAGATCCCCAATCTCCGCAACACGATCGGCAACATGTCCGGCGGCCAGCGCCAGTGCGTGGCGATCTCGCGGGCCGCGACCTTCGCCTCGAAGCTGATCATCATGGACGAGCCCACCGCGGCGCTCGGTGTCCAGGAGACGGCGCAGGTCGAGAACATCATCCGCACCCTCAAGGCCGAGGGCATTCCGCTGATCCTCGTCAGCCACAACCTTCGCCAGGTCCTCGACCTCATGGACCGCGTGGTGGTGTTCCGCCGCGGGCGCATCGTCGGCACCGTCGACGCCCGCAACACCCATGGCAACGAGATTGTCTCGCTGATCACCGGCGTCAGTGCCGCCGGTGGCGACGCCGCCGACTACGTGTAGTGAACCGGGAACCGTGACCGGCACGCGCGGACTCTCGGCGGACGCGAGCATCTTCCTGGTGCTGGTCGCGGTCGTCCTCGTGTTCGAGGCGCTCGGCTGGCTGCTGCTTGGCCAGAGCTTCCTGTTCAACGCCCGGCGCCTG
>JAEVZM010000339.1 GCA_023392225.1 Pseudomonadota bacterium | reverse complement strand
ATCGAGTTCGTCCGCGGCGTGCCGCTGATTACCGTGCTGTTCATGGCGAGCGTGATGCTGCCGCTGTTCCTGCCGGCCGGCGTCAACTTCGACAAGCTGCTCCGGGCGCTGGTCGGCGTCACCCTGTTCTCGGCGGCCTATGTCGCCGAGGTGGTGCGTGGTGGCCTCCAGGCGATCCCGCGCGGCCAGTACGAGGCGGCCAGCGCCCTCGGCCTCGGCTATTCCGCCTCGATGCGGCTGATCATCCTGCCGCAGGCGCTGAAGATCGTGATCCCCGGGCTGGTCAACAGCTTCATCAGCCTGTTCAAGGATACCAGCCTCGTGCTGATCATCGGCATCTTCGACCTGCTCGGCATCGTCCAGTTCAACTTCACCGATCCCAACTGGGCCTCGCCCAATACCCCGGCGACGGGCTATGTTTTCGCGGCGCTGGTGTTCTGGATGTTCTGCTTCGGCATGTCGCGCTATTCGATCTATACCGAGCGCCGGCTCGATACGGGCTACCGGCGGTGAGGGGAGCAAGTGAGCATGGCTGAGCCAGCGGTGAAAATCGAGGGAGGCGTCCTCCCGGTCTCGCGCACCGATACCGCGGTCGAGATCGTCGACATGAACAAGTGGTACGGCGATTTCCACGTGCTGCGGAACATCAACCTCAAGGTGATGCGTGGCGAGCGCATCGTCATCTGCGGCCCGTCCGGCTCGGGCAAGTCGACCATGATCCGCTGCATCAACCGGCTCGAGGAGCACCAGACCGGGACGATCATCGTCGACGGCATCACGCTAACCAACGACCTCAAGCGCATCGACGAGATCCGCCGCGAGGTCGGCATGGTGTTCCAGCACTTCAACCTCTTCCCGCACCTCACCATTCTGGAGAACCTCACGCTCGCCCCGATCTGGGTGCGACGGATGCCCAAGAAGGAGGCCGAGGAGATCGCGATGCGCTACCTGACGCGCGTCAAGATTCCCGAGCAGGCCAACAAGTATCCGGGGCAGCTCTCCGGCGGCCAGCAGCAGCGCGTCGCCATTGCCCGCGCGCTTTGCATGAATCCGCGCACCATGCTGTTCGACGAGCCGACCTCGGCGCTCGATCCCGAGATGATCAAGGAAGTGCTCGACGTCATGGTCGACCTCGCGGAGGAGGGCATGACCATGATGGTCGTCACCCACGAGATGGGCTTCGCCCGCCAGGTGGCGAACCGGGTCATCTTCATGGATGCCGGCCAGATCATCGAGCAGAACGAGCCGGAGCAGTTCTTCACCAACCCGCAGCACGAGCGGACCAAGCTGTTCCTCAGCCAGATCCTGCACTAGGCGCGCTGCCGCGGGCACGTGACGTCCTGCCGGGGCGTCGGCGTGCCGCGGCCGAGACGAGCCTCGAGCGCTATCGCGTCACGGGTCAGGCCGGCAATTGCGTGGGCACGCCAAGAGCTGGCCCGGCTTCGGCGAGGCGCCGGTCGAGCGTGCACACGGTGGCACCGCGCTCCGAGGCGATGGCGAGGTGTAGTGCGTCCCCGGCGCGAAGCCCAAGCTGGTGCTGGTCGGCGAACCTGGCTGCCGTTTGGAAGTGCGCGCTATTCACGTCGAGCAGGGACAGGCTTTCGGCCGCCAGCCGGTTGAACATGGCGAGTGCGGCGGCACGCTGGTCGAGATTGACGTGGCCGGTCCGCAGCTTGATGGCAAAGGCCGAGGACACTTCCGTGACGGTCCAGTCGCTGATCGCGAGGTCTGCGGGGTCCTGTTCGGTCAGCCACGTCTGGACCTGCGGCGTCATTGCTTCATTGGAGAGCGCCGACGATGCGAGGGAGGCTGACAGCAAACCTGTCTCGCCAGTCGAAGACCCGCGCCGGATACTAGCCGCGCGAGGCCATCCGGCGTATTCGGCACGGGATGACGCATCCGACCCTCATCACCGATCCCGACGACCCGCGCGTTGCCGCCTATCGCGACGTGCGCGAGCGCGACCTCGTCGGCCGCGAGGGGCTGTTCATCGCCGAGGGCGAGGTGGTGGTGCGGGTGCTGCTCCGCCGCTCGATCCATGCGCCGGTCTCGCTGCTCGTCGCCGAGAAGCGCGTCGCGGGGCTGGCCGACCTGATCGCCAGCCTGCCCGAGGACGTGCCGGTCTATGCCGCGAGCCAGGCGGTGATGGATGGCATCGCCGGCTTCCACATCCACCGCGGCATCCTCGCGGTTGGCCGTCGTGCGCCCGCGCTCGCCCCCGGCGCGCTGCTCGGCGGTGCTGCCGGGAGGGCGCTCGTCGTCGTCCTCTTCGGCATCGCCAATCACGACAACATGGGCGGCATCTTCCGCAACGCCGCCGCCTTCGGTGCCCACGCCGTGCTGCTCGACAGCGACTGCTGCGACCCGCTCTACCGGAAGGCGATCCGCGTCTCGGTCGGGGCGGCGCTGACCGTGCCCTTCGCCCGCCTCGGGCGGGGCGAGGATGCGCTGGACCGCCTCGCGGCGCACGGCTTCGCGGCGCTGGCGCTCAGCCCCGCCGGCACGGCGACGCTGGCCGAGGCGACCCGAACGGAGAGGGTCGCCGCGCTGTTCGGCACCGAGGGGCCGGGCCTGCCGGAGGCGGTCCTCGCCCGGGCCCGCACCGTCCGGATTCCGATGGCGGGCGACCTCGATTCCCTCAACGTGGCGACCTCGAGCGGCATCGTCCTCCACCATCTCGCCTTCGGCCCCGGCGCCTGACGGGTCGCCTCGCTTCCCCGCGGCGACGCCATGGGGTACTCGTCTGGAGGGAAGCGCGACGAGGGGCGCGAGCGATGAAGCCGACCAATCCAGTCTACACCGGCCTGCCGACGACGATCTTCGAGGTCATGTCGCGCATGGCCAAGGAGAACGGCGCGATCAATCTCGGCCAGGGCTTTCCCGATGTCGACGGGCCGGAGGACATCCGCCGCTTCGCCGCCGAGGAGATCGTCAACGGCAAGAACCAGTACCCGCCGATGATGGGCGTGCCGGAGCTGCGGAAGGCCGTGGCGGATTCGAACCGGCGCTTCTACGGCCTCGAGATCGACTGGGAGAGCGAGGTGCTGGTCACCTCGGGCGCCACCGAGGCGATCTCGGACTGCCTCGCCGCGCTGGTCGAGCCGGGCGACGAGGTGGTGCTGATCGAGCCGCTCTACGACTGCTACCTGCCGCTGGTGAAGCGCGCCGGCGCGATCCCCAAGCTCGTCCGCGTCACCCCGCCCGACTGGCGCCTCAACCCGCTCGCCCTCGCCGACGCCTTCGGGCCGAAGACCAAGGCGGTGCTCCTCAACAACCCGATGAACCCGGCGGCGAAGGTGTTCACCGCCGAGGAGCTGGCGATGATCGCCGAGCTGGTCATCGCCCATGACGCCTATGCGATCTGCGACGAGGTCTACGAGCACATCCTGTTCGATGGTCGCAAGCACGTGCCGCTGATGACGCTGCCGGGCATGCGCAAGCGTGCGGTGCGGATCGGCTCGGCCGGCAAGACCTTCTCGCTCACCGGCTGGAAGGTCGGCTACGTCACCGCCGCGCCGGCGCTTCTCGATCCGATCACCAAGGCCCACCAGTTCACCACCTTCACCACCCCGCCCGGGCTCCAGAAGGCAGTCGCCTATGGCCTCGGCAAGGACGACGCCTATTACGACGCGCTCGCCGGCGACCTCCAGGCGAAGCGCGACCGCTTCGCCGATGGCCTCCGCCGCATCGGCTTCGAGGCCGTGCCCTGCGGCGGCACCTATTTCGTCACCGCCGACATGCGGAGCGTCGGCGTGATGGACGACGACGTCACCGCCTGCCGGCGCCTCACCATGGAGGCCGGGGTCACCGCGGTCCCCGTGTCGGCCTTCTACCAGTCGGACGCGCCGTCCAACTTCGTCCGCTTCTGCTTCTCCAAGCGCGACGCCGTGCTCGACGGCGCGCTCGATCGGCTCGGGCGCTGGGTCGAGCGGAAGGGCGGCAACGCCGCATAGCCGCCCCTTGGAAAGGCACCTCGAATGGCATATGTCTTGGCATATGACACGTTGGAGGCATGCCAATGTCCGATCTAGAACGCAAGGTGAGCCTCTTCCGCAACGGCCGCAGCCAGGCGATCCGCATCCCGAAGGAGTTCGAGCTTCCCGGGACCGAGGCGACAATCCGGCGCGACGGGGACGTGCTCATGATCACGCCGGTTCGGAAGAGGACCCTCAAGGAAGTCGTGGACAACTGGGATCCGGCTGGAGAGGACTTTCCGAACATCGAGGATTTCCCGCCAGACCCTGTCGAGATCTGAGGATGGTGCGCTACCTCCTCGACACCAACATCATCTCCGATCTTATCCGCAATCCGCGCGGCACGGTGTCGGAGCGCCTGGGCGAGATTCCGAATGACGAGATCGCCACGAGCATCGTCGTGTCCGCAGAGCTCCGCTACGGGGTTGCGAGGAGGCGGTCTCGTTCGCTCGAGAGAAAAGTCGAGGACGCACTTTCGGCCTTTGCCGTCCTTCCGTTCGAGCACCCGGCGGATATTCTCTATGCCAACGTACGGTCGGCTCTAGAAGCCGGTGGAACGCCGATTGGCAACAACGATATGCTGATCGCCGCCCACGCCCTTGCCCTCGAATGCACGCTCGTCACCGACAACGTTCGGGAGTTCTCGCGCATCGACGGCCTCGCCGTCGAGAACTGGCTGCGCTGACCGTGACCAATCCCGTCCTCGTCGACGTCACCCGCGGGCCGCTGGTCGAATCCCGGCATCGCGGCGCGGTGGCCGTGGTCGATGCCGCCGGCCGCGCGGTCCTCGCGCTCGGCGACGTCGCGGCGCCGGTGTTTCCCCGCTCGGCGGTGAAGGCGATCCAGGCGCTGCCGCTGGTCGAGTCCGGGGCGGCGGATGCGTTTGGCTTCGGCAAGGCCGAGCTGGCGCTCGCGGCCTCCTCGCACGGCGGCGAGCCGCGCCATGTCGAGACCGTCGAGGCGATGCTGGCCGCCGCGGGGCGGGGCATCATGGATCTCGAGTGCGGCACCCACATGCCGATGTCCTCCGTCGCCGAACGGACGCTGATCCGCGCCGACCGCCTCGCCGGGCCGCAGCACAACAACTGCTCGGGCAAGCATGCCGGCTTCGTCTGCACCGCCTGCCATCTCGGCCTCGATCCGAACGGCTATGTCGAGCCCGACCACCCGGTGCAGCGCGCGGTGACGGCGGCGCTCTCCGCGCTGACCGACACCCGGCTCGACGACGCGAATCGCGGCATCGACGGCTGCTCGATCCCGGCCTATGCCATCCCGCTCGAGCGCCTGGCCCGTGCCTTCGCCCGCATGGCGACCGGGGAGGGGCTGGCGCCGGCCCGGGCCGCCGCGGCGCGGCGCATCCTCGACGCCTGCATGGCCGAGCCGTTCCTGGTCGGCGGCAGCGGCCGGTTCTGCTCCGAGATCATGCCGCTGTTCCCGGGCCGGCTGATGGCCAAGGTCGGCGCCGAAGGCGTCTACTGCGCCGCGCTGCCCGATCTCGGCCTCGGCGTCGCGCTGAAGATCGACGATGGCGCGGCGCGCGCCGCCGAGGTGGCGATGGCGGCGGTCGCCGGCGCCTTCCTGTCGCCCGACGAAGGCAGAGCGGCCGCCTTCGAGGCGCTGCGGAGGCCGCCGCTCCGCAATCGCCGTGCCCTCGTCGTCGGCGGACTCCAGCCGGCCGCGGCGCTCGTCACCGCCCTCGACGGGGTGGCCCGGTCCGGTTGACCGCCGGCGTCAGATCGCTTCGCCGACCTGCAGCCAGGGGCGTGGCGTCTTGGTGTCGAGGTAGAGGAGCCAGTAGTCGTCGTCCTTGCCCTTCGGACTGTCGTCGACGTGGATCGCCCAGATGAACAGCTCGGCGTCGCCGATCGGGTTGTGGACCGGCCCCAGCATCTTCGCCGGCTCGGTGACGCGCACCATGCCATAGGTGCCGGACGTGCATTGCGGCTTGCCGCGGATGCCGTGCGTCTCCGCCAGCTCCTCGTATCTCGGGTGCATTCCGAAGACGTTGCTCTTGCCGGCCTCGTAGATGTCCTTGATCAGGTCGAAGGAGTCGCAGGCGAGGCGTTCGGCCTCGCGGCCGTCGCGGTAGACGATGGCGCCAACGAAGCCCTGGTCGGGCGGCGCGGCATGGCTGATGGGGGCGAAGGGAAGGGTAGCGAGAAGGCTCAGTCCCGCGAGGGACGGCAGGTGGCGCATCTCCGGTCACTCCGGTTCATGATCTTCCTCCCCAGAGCAACGCCTTTGAAGCAATTGGCATGCCAGGACGTGGCGCGCATCAACCCGACGCCCGGCGGGCGGCATTGATGATAGGCTGTCGTCGCCTGCCTTCGTCGCCCCCGCCGACACAACCCCATCGAGGTGCCCCACCGATGCTGACGATCACTTCCCTCGACCACGTGGTGCTCAACGTTCGCGACGTCGAGGTGTCGGCCGCCTGGTACGCCCGCGTGCTCGGCATGACCCGGCACGATTTCCAGCCGCCCTACGGCATCGCGCGGACGAGCATGAAGTTCGGGTCGATGATGCTCAATCTCCGGCCGGCCGACATGGACAAGGTCGCCTGGTTCACCGGCGCGGAAGCCGTGGCCGGCAGCGACGATCTCTGCTTCCTCACCGAGGCTGCGCCCGAGGCGGTGATGCAGCACCTTGCCGAGTGCGGGGTTCCGGTCGAGGTCGGCCCGGTGGCGCGCCGCGGCGCCCGTGGCGCGATGACCTCGGTCTATTGCCGCGACCCGGACGGCAACCTGGTCGAGATCGCCAGGTACGACGCCTGAGCGCTGGTCTATCCGGATGCCTTCTCAGGCCGGCGGCTGGTTGTGGCCGGTCGCGGGCTCGTAGCCGAGGCGCCGGTTGAGTTCCTCGATCAGCGTCGTCGCGGCGCCGACGATCGGCGTCCCCGGCGGGAAGATGGCGGCGGCGCCGGCATCGCGGAGCGCCTCGTAGTCGTCGGGCGGGATCACGCCGCCGACCACCACCATCATGTCGGGCCGGCCGCGGGCTTCGAGCGCCCGCTTCACCGCCGGCACCAGCGTCAGATGGCCCGCGGCGAGGGTCGAGATGCCGAGGATGTGGACGTCCTTCTCGATGGCGAGATCGGCGGCCTCCTCGGGCGTCTGGAACAGGGGACCGATGGTGACGTCGAGGCCGAGGTCGGCGAAGGCCGAGGCGATCACCTTCTGGCCGCGGTCGTGCCCGTCCTGGCCGACCTTGGCGATCAGGATGCGGGGCGGCCCGCCGTCCTTGTCCGCGAAGGCGGCGATCAGGCGCCGGGCGGCCATCACCGCCTCGCCGTCGCCGGTCTCTTGCTCGTAGACGCCGCTGTTGACCCGGATGCGGGGCGCATAGCGGCCGTAGGCGTCTTCCAGCGCGTCGCTGATCTCGCCGACCGTCGCCTTGGCCCGGGCCGCGTCGACGGCGAGCGCCAGAAGGTTGCCGGTGTCGTTGCGGGCGGCCTCGGTCAGCGCCGCGAGGGCGGTACGCGTCGCGCTCTCGTCGCGCTCGGCCCGGAGGCGCTTCAGCTTCGCCACCTGGGCGGCGAGCACGGCGGAGTTGTCGACCTTGAGCAGCGGTAGCGGCGGCTCCTCGTCCGGCCGGTAGCGGTTGACGCCGACCAGCGTCTGCCTGCCGGAGTCGATCCGGGCCTGGGTGCGGGCGGCGGCCTCCTCGATGCGGAGCTTCGGCAGCCCGTCCTCGATCGCCTTCGCCATGCCGCCGAGCGCATCGATCTCGGCGATGTGGTCGAGGGCGCGGGCGGCGAGCTCGTAGGTCAGCCGCTCGACGTGATAGGAGCCGCCCCACGGGTCGATGATCCGCGTCGTGCCGGATTCCTTCTGGAGGAAGAGCTGGGTGTTGCGGGCGATGCGGGCGGAGAAGTCGCTCGGCAGTGCCAGCGCCTCGTCGAGCGCGTTGGTGTGCAGCGACTGGGTGTGGCCCTGCGTCGCCGCCATCGCCTCGACCGTGGTGCGGATGACGTTGTTGAACACGTCCTGCGCCGCCAGCGACCAGCCCGAGGTCTGGCAGTGGACGCGCAGCATCAGCGACTTCTGGTCCTTCGGCGCGAAGCGCTCCTTCATCAGCTTCGCCCAGAGCAGGCGTCCGGCCCGGAGCTTCGCCACCTCCATGAAGAAGTTCATGCCGATGCCGAAGAAGAACGACACCCGCGGCGCGAAGGCGTCGACGGCAAGGCCGCGCTCGACCCCGGCGCGGATGTACTCGAGCCCGTCGGCGAGGGTGTAGGCGAGCTCGAGGTCGGCCGTCGCCCCGGCTTCCTGCATGTGGTAGCCGGAGACCGAGATCGAGTTGAACTTCGGCATCCGCTCCGCCGTGTAGGCCATGATGTCGGCGACGATCCGCAACGACGGCCCCGGCGGGTAGATGAAGGAGTTGCGGACCATGAACTCCTTGAGCACGTCGTTCTGGATCGTGCCCGCGAGCTTGTCCGGTCCGATGCCGTGTTCTTCGGCGGCGAGGATGTAGAGCGCCATCACCGGCAGCACGGCGCCGTTCATGGTCATCGACACGCTGATCTTGTCGAGCGGGATGCCGTCGAACAGGGTCCGCATGTCGTAGATCGAGTCGATCGCCACCCCGGCCATGCCGACGTCGCCGGCGACCCGCGGGTCGTCGGAATCGTAGCCGCGATGGGTCGGCAGGTCGAAGGCGACCGACAGGCCGCGCTGCCCGGCGGCGAGATTGCGCTTGTAGAAGGCGTTGGAGTCCTCGGCCGTGGAGAAGCCGGCATACTGCCGGATGGTCCAGGGCTGCTCGACATACATCGTCGGGTAGGGGCCGCGCACGAACGG
>JAEVZM010000337.1 GCA_023392225.1 Pseudomonadota bacterium | reverse complement strand
TTGATGCCGGAGAAGCCCTGTACCGGCTGGCCGTCGAACGGCATCGACAGGCCGGTCGGACGGACGCCGTCCTTGCCCGGCACGGTGGCGAGGGCATCGACGCGCTGGCGGCCCGGCGCGGTGTACTTGGCCGAGACGGCCAGCGAGGCGGGGGCGGCCGCCGGCGGGGCGACGAAGGTCGCCGCCGGCAGGATGGCATGGCCGACCAGGATCGCCGGATATTCGGTCTCGGCGGCGGCCGCGGCGGTGGTCAGGGCGACGAAAGCCGTCGCGGCAAGCAGGTGTGCACGCATCTCTGTCAGGTCTCCTCTGTCAGCCTTCCCTTTCGGGGTGGCGGCAATAGGGACCGGCTGCTTCTCGTCCACATGACGGGCATGTGAAGATTCGGTGGCTCGGGTGTGCGACCACCCGCTTGCCGACCGGCGCGTGCCGCGCCATCCTCGGCCTCGAAAGGGAGGATGGCCATGACGGTGTCGGACAGCGACTGGCGGTCGATGCGGACCGCCCCGCGGGATGGAACCCGCATCCTGGTCACGGTGCGAGCCACCGAGCAGGGCGAAGCGGAGGTCGACGTCGTGAAGTGGGCGACCGGCGCAGGATCGGATGCCGGCTGGCTCGCCACCGACTCCGACCCCGGTGCCCGCATCGTCTATGGCGACGGCGAGATCGCCGCCTGGATGCCGCTGCCTTCGGCGACACCGACGCACGGCGGGCGCACGGCACCGGCTCCCTACGACGGGGAGGAGATCGACGGCTCCGCGATCTGACCGCGGAGCCGCGGCACGAGACGCTCAGACGGTCTCGAACTGCTGGTCCTTCAGCGCCTCGCGGAAGCCGTTCATGGCTTCGTTGATCTTGCCCCAGTTGGGCAGCGCCTCGATCCGCTTCAGCCAGGCCTCGATGTTCGGATAACCCTTGAACTCGCTCCGGATCGGGTGGCCGCAGGTGATCAGCCCGGCGCCGAACAGGTCGGCGATGGTCAGCGTATCGCCGGTCAGGTACGGGTTGCCGTGGCCGAGCCAGTGGTCGTTGAGCACCTTCAGCCAGCGCTCGGTCAGGCCCTTGCCCCAGGCGATGGTCGCCTTCTGCGCCTCCTCGCTGCCGCGCTTGTGGTGCGGGAAGATCTGCGGGTAGACGACCCCGTAGCCGTAGTCCCGGTAGAACCCGGTGTTGAACCAGTCCATCAGCTCGTTGACCTTGGCTCGCGCCTTGAGGTCCTTCGGGTAGGTCGGAAGATCGAACTTGTCGGCGAGGTACTTGAGGATCGCCGAGCTCTCGGTCAGCGTGAAGTCGCCGTCGACGAGCGCCGGCACGAGGCCGTTGGGATTGATCGCGAGATAGTCGGGCTGGAGATGGGCGCCGGTCATCAGGTCGACCACCGCCATCTCGACCGGCAGCCTGTTCTCCTCGATCAGCAGAGCCACCGGCCGGCTCGTGTTGGAAGCCGGATGCATGTAGAGCTTCATGTCATTCCTCCCAGCTTGTGATCTTGTTCTGTAGTCCGGCGCGCCTCAGTCCCTCGGCGCGTAGGGATCCTTCGGCTCGCGGTCATCGGAGAGGCTGTGGCGCCTGCGGCGGATGATGTCCTCGATCGCGTCGGCGAGATGTGCCGCGGTGATGTTGTAGTCGCCGCGGGCGACCCGGATCTTGTGCGCCTCGAACAGCACCTCGCCATGGGAGACGCCTTCGGGCGGGAAGAAGCGGTAGGCGGCGAGCTCGACCAGGAGGCCCAGCGGATCGCGGAAGTAGATCGAATCCATGAAGCCGCGATCCTTGACGCCGCTGTGCTGGATGCCGCGGCGGTCCAGCCGCTCGACGGCCTGGGCGAAGGTGGCGCGCGACACCCAGAAGGCGATGTGATGGACGGCGCCGATCTCGTTCGGCGTCGGCGTCGGGTCGGGCTTCCGGTTCTCGTTGGTGAAGACCGTGATCAGCCGGCCGTCGCCGGGATCGAAATAAAGGTGGCTCTCCTCCGGCACGTCGAGGTTCGGCTGCTCGAAGATGAAGGGCATGCCGAGCACGCCTTCCCAGAAGTCGATGGACGTCTGCCGGTCGGCACCGACCAGCGTGATGTGGTGGACGCCCTGGACCTGGAGCTTCTGCATCGCCTCGACCTCCGCTTGCTGTGACGGAGGCAGACCCTAGCCTCAATCGGAGGCGCCGGACAGGGGGATCAGAACCGGCTGCGCACCAGCGGCACGCGCCGCGGCCAGCCGCTCACCTTGTCCTCGCGAAGGAGGGTGAACAGGCCCGAGAGCCCGATCATGCCGATGCCGATCAAGGCGATCCAGTCCGGGAACTCGGCGAAGAACAGGGCGCCGAACACCACCGCCCAGACGATCTGGCTGTACTGCGCCGGCGCCACCCGGTTGGCCGGGGCCGCCCGCGTCGCGGCGAGCATGGTGTACTGGCCGACACCGGCGAGCACGCCGAACAGCGCGATCTTGAGGAGCGCATTGCCGCTCGGCACAACGAAGACCGGGATCATCAGGGTGCCGCTGACCACGAAGATCGACAGCATCAGCATGCCGACCAGGCTCACCCGCCGCTCGCTGTGGCCGATCATCCTGAGGATGATCATGCTGGTCGCCCCGGCGACGGCGCAGATCAGTGCCGCGAGGTGGCCGAAATGCAGCTCGCGGAAGCCCGGCTTGACCACCAGCACCACGCCGAGGAGGCCGATGGCCACCGCGCTGATCCGGCGCCATCCGACCCGCTCGCCAAGGAGCGGGATCGACATGATGGTAACGAAGACCGGCGCGAGGAAGATCAGCGAATAGGCCTCGGCGAGCGGAATGGTGGTGAACGCGATCGTCGAGAACGAGGCGGCCGTCACGCCGCAGGCGGCGCGGAGAATCACCCGCTTCGGGTGGCGCATGCGGAACATGTCGCGCCACTGCTCGCCGCGGGGACGAAGGATGAGGATGACGGCGAAGGCCGCCCCCTGCCCGAGGAACACGATCTCCATCACCGGCAACTCGCCGCCGAGGCTCTTCACGAGCGCGTCGGCCATCGAGAACAGCGCATAGGTGAGGAAGCCGAGGGCGACGCCCTGGAGCATTTCGGGACCGGGGGGAATGGGGGACCACGGGAATCGCGGCCGGCAGAATTATCCTTCCCTACTCCTGCGGCGCCCGTCCGTCATGCGTCGGAACGTCACGTACTTGTGATTCCCTATCCGTTCGACCACGGTCCGTGGGCGACGACGCCGGGCGCGCCGATCTTCTCGAAACCGTGGGCACCGAAGAAGTCGCGCTGGCCCTGCGTCAGGTCGGCGGTCGAGCGCCCGGTCCGCGACAGGTCGAAATAGGCCAGCGCCGACGACAGCGCCGGCATCGCCACGCCCTTCAGCGCGCCTTCCGCCACCACCCGGCGGAGGCTGCCGTCGGACGACTTCAGCATGCCGGTGAACGGCTCGACCATCATCAGGTTCGAGATCGTGCCTTCCACCGCATAGGCCGAGGCGATCGAATCGAGGAAGGCCGAGCGGATGATGCAGCCGGCCCGCCAGATCTTGGCGATCGTCCCGAGCGGCAGGTTCCAGTCCCAGGCCTCGGAGGCCTTGGCCATCACGTCGAAGCCTTGCGCATAGGCGACGATCTTGCCCGCGAGGAGGGCCGCCTCGAGCACCTTGAGGGTCTCCGCCCGGTCGCCGAGGGCCGCATCGAAGCGCCGCTCCGGCGCGCCGAACAGCGCCTCTCCGGCCTCGCGCGCCGCCTTCCGCGAGGACAGGACGCGCGCCGCCACCGCCGCCTCGATGACCGTCGCCGGCACGCCGAGGTCCTGCGCCTCGATCGCCGCCCAGCGGCCGGTGCCCTTCTGGCCGGCGCTGTCGAGGATGACGTCGACCAGCGGCTTGCCGGTCGCCGGATCGATCGCCTTGAGCACCGTCGTCGAGATCTCGATGAGGTAGGACTTGAGCGGCCCCTCGTTCCAGCGGGCGAACACCTCGGCCATCTCGGCCGGGGCCATGCCGAGGCCGTCGCGCATCACGCCATAGACCTCGGCGATCATCTGCATGTCGGCATATTCGATGCCGTTGTGGATGGTCTTGACGAAATGGCCGGCGCCTTCCGGGCCGACGTGCGCCGCACAGGCCTCGCCCTCGAACTTGGCGGCAATGGCGGTGAAGATGTCGGAGACCCGGTCCCAGGCCTCCTTCTTGCCGCCGGCCATGATCGAGGGGCCGTGGCGGGCTCCCTCCTCGCCGCCGGAGACGCCGATGCCGAGAAAGTCGATGCCGCGCTCGGCGAAGGCGGCGACGCGGCGGCGGGTATCGCGGAAATTGGCGTTGCCGGCGTCGATCAGGATGTCGCCCGGACCGATGTGGCCGGCGAGGATGTCGGCCTGCTGGTCGACCGCCTCGCCCGCCTTGACCATGATCACGATCGGCCGCGGCGGACGGACCGCCTCGGCGAGCTCGGTGAGCGACTTGCAGGGGGTGAGATTGGCCGCAAGGCTCCCGGCGTTCGCCATGAACGCGTCGGTCTTCTCCGCCGTCCGGTTGTAGACGGCGACCTTGTAGCCCTTCTCCGCCATGTTGAGGGAAAGGTTGGCGCCCATCACACCAAGCCCGACCAGACCGATATCCGCCATTGCCCGCCTTCGCTCCCGGCACGTCATCTTGCTACCGCCCCTCGCGGGGACGGGCGGCGACGATAGGAGCAAATCCGCGCCGGGGCAAATGCGCGGACGGACGCGACGGGGCGGAGTTCCGATGCCCGGACGGCATCGGGCACGTCGTCTTCCCGACCACGCTCACCAGCGGCCCCGTCGCGCCGACGGCGCGCCGCGATCCCGGCCTGGTCGACGCCGATCTCGACCGCGCGTCCAGCCGCGACCGAGCCGCACACGACCCTCGCTGGCGACGCTTTCCCGGCCGGCAGCCAGCGTGTACCAAGGCCGCAAGACGGACGGCGCCGGCGATGGCCAGCGCCCGCGCGAGGGGGGAGTCGCGATCATGAAGGCCATCGTCATCACCGGCCCGGGGACGGCGGAGCTCCGGCAGGTCGAGCCCGCGCCCCTCGCCCCCGGCGATGTCCGCATCCGCCTCCGCGCCACCGGCATCTGCGGCACCGATGTCGAGATCTTCGACGGGACCATGCCCTATTTCACCTCGGGCATGGCCGCCTACCCGATCATCCCCGGCCACGAATGGGTGGGCGAGGTGGTCGAGACCGGCGCTGCCGTCCGCGGCTTCGAGACCGGCGACCGGGTGGTCGGCGAATGCTCGGTCGGCTGCATGCGCTGCGCCACCTGCCGCGCCGGCAACTACCACCGCTGCGCCGACCGCACCGAGACCGGCATCCTCAACCGCAGCGGCGGCTTCGCCGAATATGTGACCTTTCCGGCGCTGTTCCTCCACCGCATCGCGCCCTCGGTGCCGCTCGAATCCGCGGCGATGGTCGAGCCGGCGGCGGTCGCCTTCAACGGTGTGCGCCATGCCGCGGTGACCCCGCGCGACAGCGTCGTGGTGTTCGGCGACGGGCCGATCGGGCTGCTCGTGGCGATGATGGCCCGGGCCTTCGGCGCGGCGCGGATCACTGTGGTCGGCGCCACACCGCACCGCCTCGCCCTGGCACGAAGCCTCGTCGCGGACGCGACCATCGACATCAACCAGTCCCCGGACGTCCCGGCTGCGCTCGCCGCCGCGGGGCACGCCGCGCCCTCGGTCGCGATCGAGGCGACCGGCAATCCCGTCGCCGTCGAGACCGCGGTGGCCTCGGTGGCCTCCGGCGGTCGGATCGTGATGCTGGGGTTGTTTGCCGGCAAACGATCGACCGAACTCGACCTCGACCGGGTGGTGATCGGCGACGTCGCGCTTCGCGGCGCGCTCGGCAGCCCCGGCATCTGGCCGGATGTGATCGGCCTCATCGAGCGCGGCATCGTCGATCCGCGCCCGCTGGTTTCCGACACCCTGCCGCTTGCCGGATTCGTCGCCGGCATCGAGCGGGTCAAGGCCCGGTCTGGCCTCAAGGTGATGATCCGCCACGACCTCTGAGCCAGGCCGCCTGAGGCGGCAGCATCAGGCCTTGGCGATGCGCTCCGCGACGATGCCCCGGCGGCCGAAGGCGTTCCGGGTATCGAGCACCAGCCGCGCCGTGTCGGCGATCAGATCATAGTCGAGCGCATCGTGGTCGGTGACCAGCACCACCGCGTCGTATTCCGTCAGCGTCTCGGCGGTGAGCGGTACCGAGGCGCGGCCACGATAGACCTCGTGCTCGCGGGTATGCGGAACCACCGGGACATGCGGATCGTGATAGTCGAACCGGGTACCGCGCTCCGCGAGCAGGTCCATGACGGCGAAGGCCGGGCTCTCCCGGATGTCGGGCACGTTCTTCTTGTAGGCAAGGCCGAGGATCAGCACCTTGGAGGCACCGAGGGAGCGCGCGAAGCGCCGGTCGAGCTCGCGCTCGAGCCGGCTGACCACATAGCGCGGCATCGATACGTTGATCTCGCCGGCGAGCTCGATGAACCGGGTCGGGACGTTGTACTCGCGCGCCTTCCAGGTCAGGTAGAACGGGTCGATCGGGATGCAGTGACCGCCGAGGCCGGGTCCGGGATAGAACGGCATGAAGCCGAAGGGCTTGGTGGCTGCGGCGTCGATCACCTCCCAGACGTCGATGTCCATCGCGTCGTAGATCAGCTTGAGCTCGTTGACCAACGCGATGTTGACCGCCCGGAAGATGTTCTCGGTGATCTTCACCGCCTCGGCGGTGCGCGGCGAGGACACCGGCACCACCTTCTCGACGACGCTCGCATAGAAGGCGGCGACGATCGCCAGCGCCCCCTCTCCGTCGCCGGAGACGATCTTGGGGATGGTCGCGGTACGGAAGCTGCGATTGCCGGGATCCTCCCGCTCCGGCGAGAAGCCGAGGAAGAAGTCGACGCCGCTCAGCGCCCCATCGGCTTCGAGAATCCGCTTCACCACCGTCTCCGTGGTCCACGGCCAGGTGGTCGATTCGAGGATGATCGTCGCCCCTGGCTTCCGGAACTCGGCGATCGTCGCCACGGTCTGCTCGACATAGCTCAGGTCCGGCTCGCGCTGCCGGGTGAGCGGCGTCGGCACGCAGATGACGACGATGTCGCAGGCCGCAAGCCGCGAGAAATCCGCGGTTGCCTCGAATCGCGCCTGCTCCAGCTCGCTGCGCAGCGCCTCGGACGTCACCGATTCGATGTAGCTGCGCCCGGCGGCGAGCTCCACGATCTTCTCGCCGTCGACGTCGAACCCGGTCACCCGATGTCCGGCCCGGGCCGCAGCCATGGCGAGCGGCAGGCCGACATAACCGAGGCCGATCACCCCGACCTGCGCGGCGCGGGCGCGCAGCCGCTCGATCAGGTCCCCGACCGATCGCTGGACGATCTCGGCAGTCGCGTCATTCATGGTGGCGTTCCGTCATAGGAAGGCTATGCGTGCGTCGCCTCCTACGACGGCGGGCATGACGCTGGCAATCTCAGCGTTCCCCGGCAGTCATCGCGGTGCGGAGGGTTCAGGTCACCGCGCAGGGCCCGTTCTTGGTCCGAGGCCCGGACTTTGCTTGGCGACGATGAGAGTCCGACCGGGCGGTGTTAGTCTCTTGCCGAAGAAGACCGCCTGCTTGTTCGAATGACTGTCGAGATGAAGTGATGGGCACGATGAACTTTGTGGCACCCTCCAGGCTTCGCATCGGGGAGACGATTCGTGGCGGGTGAGGTGGTGGCCCTGTCGGGGGGCGTCGGCGGCGCCAAGCTGGCGCTCGGCCTGTCGCGAGTCCTGCCGCCCGGCGCGCTCACGGTGATTGCCAATACCGGCGACGATTTCCGCCATCTCGGCCTCGCGATCTCGCCCGACATCGACACGCTGACCTACGTGCTGGCCGGGCTCGACGACCCGGTCCGCGGCTGGGGCCGGCGGGACGAGACCTGGACCTTCATGGCCGCCCTTCGAGCCCTCGGCGGCCCGGACTGGTTCAACCTCGGCGACGGCGATCTCGCCCTCCATGTCGAGCGCACCCGCCGGCTGGCGGAAGGCGCGCCGCTGAGCGCCGTCACCGCCGCGATCACCGCCCGGCTCGGGATCGGGAGCCGCATCCTCCCGATGACCGACGATCCGGTGGCCACCCGCGTTCTCACCGACGAGGGGTGGATGGACTTCCAGCCCTGGTTCGTCGGCCGGCGCTGCGAGCCCGCCGTCAGCAAGGTCGCCTTCACCGGCGCCGACGCGGCCCGGCCGGCCCCCGGCGTGCTCGCGGCGCTCGCCGCTCCCGACCTCGCCGCGATCGTCGTCTGTCCCTCGAATCCGTTCGTCTCGATCGACCCGATCCTGGCGATCCCCGGCCTCCGCGACGCCCTGGTCGGGGCTGCGGCGCCGGTCGTGGCGGTATCGCCGATCATCGCCGGCGCCGCGGTCAAGGGGCCGACGGCCAAGATGATGCAGGAGCTGGGCGCGGCGCCGAGCGCCGCCGCCGTCGCCGCCCGCTATGCCGGGCTGGTCGACATCTTCGTCGCCGACGAAGCCGACGGCGCGATCGCGGTGCCGCCAGGCATGGCGCTGGTGACGGCCCCGACCCTGATGCAGAGCCTCGAGGACCGCGAGCGGCTGGCGCGCGTCGTGCTCGAGGCGGCGCAGACCTGGCGGCCGGCGTCATGACCGTCTGCGGAGTCTGGGCCGTGGTGCCGGTGAAGGCCCTCGACGAGGCCAAGCAGCGGCTCGCCGCCTCCTTCTCGCCGGCGCTCCGCCGGGCCCTGGTCGTCGCCATGCTGACCGACGTGCTCTCGGCCATCGCCGCGACCCCGGGCGTCGACGGCATCCTGGTGGCGAGTGCCGACCCCGACGTCGCCGCCATCGCCAGCCGCTTCGGCGCGACGGTCGACGACAGCGCCGCGG
>JAEVZM010000309.1 GCA_023392225.1 Pseudomonadota bacterium | reverse complement strand
GCGCGGTGCAGGCTGTCGGCAGGCCGGCGGCGGTCGCCTCGACGATCTTGATGGGAATGCCGGCGGCGAAGCGCACCGGGGCAACGAACACCCGGGCGCCGTCATAGATCGGTTGCAGGTCGTTGACCGGGCCGAGCAGCCGTACGCCGGGCGCGGCGAGCTCGTCATGCGCGGGATGCAGCCTCCCCACGACCGTCATCTCGGCATCGGGGAGGGTACGTCGTATCTCCGGCCAGACCTCGCGGATGAACCAGGCCAGTCCCTGCCAGTTAGGCGCGCTCGGCTCCAGCAGCCGGCCGACGAAGAGGAAGCCCCGCCGCGCGGCATAAGGCGGAGTCCCTCGCGCAACGGCAACCGCATGGCCGACACGGTGCGCTGGAATGCCGGGCGGCAGGAAACGCCGGAACAGCGCGTGGTCCTCGTGCGACACACAGGTGACCGCATGCGTTCCGGCGGCGCTTCTCCGGATCTCGTCGGCGATCATCGCATCCGCTTTGGTGCTGTCGACCTTGATGCCGTCGATGGCGTTGCGGACGATCTCCCGGGTCGTGAAGATCGCCTCGGCGTCATAGATGACGCGGGCGTGGCCGAGCGCCCTCGGATGGCTGCCGACCGCGGCCCAGAAGGCCGGCATGTTGTGCGGGCGGCTGACGAGGATGGCGCGGTAGTGTCCGGCGCGCTCCTGCAGGAAGTCGCCGAGGGCTGTCGGGCCGCGGTCCGCGATGATCTCGACGCCAGCGGGAAGCTCGGTCCAGAGCTTCTCCCAGTCCACTTCCGGGTCGCTCATCATGTAGCAGGTCACCGACCAGCCGGCCTTGATCGCCGCCGTGATGATGGCCTGGAGGCGGGGCATCCCGGAGCCGTTCTCGCGCAGCGGCAGGAGGTCGTCGACGATCAGCAGCCGCTTCGAGCGTCCCGCGATCTGGTCTCGCGCGGGCAGCGCATTATGCAATTCGGGCCGCGGAAGACGCTCGATCATTGCGCTGTGGCGCTCGTAGAAATAGCCGCGATTGCGCAGCGACGCCTCGACGGCATCGCCGCTCTTTGCCTGGCTGCCGAGCTCGTAGTGATCGACGATCGCGCCCGGCTCGAAGACGACTCTGAGGCCCTGCTCCTGGAGCCTCATGCAATAGTCGGTGTCCTCGTAGTAGGCGGGCGCGAAGGCTTCATCGAACCCTCGCAGGGCCTCCCAGCGGTCGCGCGGGGTGAGCAGGAAGGCTCCCGAGCAATAGGTCACATCGCGCCGGAACCTGACCTCGCCGCATTCTGGCGGCATTCCCCGCCCGTAGCCATAGGTGCTGCCGTCGTTCCAGACGAGCGACCCGGCCTCCTGAACAAGGCCGGACGGCAGGATGAGGAGGGCGCCGACCGCGCCGATGTCGGGCGCGGAGCGCAGCGTCTCGAGGGCGACCGATATCGCGCCGGGGCGCGGGAAAGCGTCGTTGTTGAGCAGAAGCAGGTACTTCCCCGTCGCCATTTCGGCCGCCCGGTTGGTGGCGAGGAGGAAGCCTTCATTGGTCGGATTGCGAAGGATCTTGGCGCCGTCTACCCGCTCGAGAAGTTGCCCGGTCTCGTCGCTCGAGGCGTTGTCGACGATGATGATCTCCAGCGGTACCTCGGCCTGCTGGGCCTGAAGCGATCGGAGACAGCGCAGCGTGAAATGCGCCTTGTTCCACAGCACGATCAGCACCGAGATCACCGGGGGCTCGTCGGTGCGGAAGACGATCCGCTCGCTGTCGGCGAGGAACTCCGCGAGGTCGGCGGAGAGCTCCTCCCTGAGCGCCGCCTTGAAGTCATCCGGATCTCTGGCCTGCGATTTTCCTGGCGGCTCGGGCACCGTTGCGGGAATTGCCGCGACCGTCGCGATCGGATCGGCCGGAGGCGGGGCCGGGGGATCGCGGCGCTTCACCCAGGGGAGAGCCGCGGCGATCCCGCGCACGCCACGCCGGGCGAACGGACCGATCCAGCTGGAGCGGCGGAGGGGCCCCGTGATCTGCCAGCTCGTCGAGGCGAGAACGGCTTGGAGCTGCGCGTTGAGATGGTCCGCCCTGCGATTCTGGGCGGCCAGCTCCCGCTCCAGATGACGGGCGTAGTCGCTCGCCTCCGTCAGGGCTGTGACCGCCTTGGCAAATTCGCGCTCGGCATGACGGCGGTGATTCTCGAGAATGCTCACCGGGGGATCGCCGCGCGGCGCTCCGCCGACGGGCCCTCGGCTGCGCGCCTGGCGCTGATCGGCCTCGCGCAGGCGCTCGCGGAGAATCGCCTGTTCCGCCTTGCGCGTCTGCGCGAGCGTCCGCAGCGCCTCTCCGAGCTGCTCAACCCGGCTCAGCAGCTCGCGGAGACGGCTCTCGGTGGCGGCATCGCGCGACTGCTGCTGCTCGACCAGCTCGCGCCTCTCCGCCTGGGCGGCCGAGCGGTCCAGCTCGGCCTGCCGGGTGAGGCTGTCGATCTGCGTGCGGGCTGCGAGCCGCTCGGCTTCGAGGCTGTCGGCCAGCTTGCCGGATTCGTGGCGCAGGCCCTCCGCCACCGCCGCCTCGACCGTGGCCGCCTGGATGTAGAGACTTCCCGGCAGAACACTCAGCTCCCGTGCCGAGGCGAGGGCCAGCAGGTAGACCGCACGGGGCAGGCCGAGGGATGCCTCGAAGCGCTCGTCGCCGCGTCGCTCGAAGGTCAGCAAGCCACCCAGCGACTCGGATTGCTCGGGGAAGATGGCCGAGCCCAGCACCGGTCGCTGGCCGACCAGGGACACATGCGCGAAGTGGCGCTCCAGCAGCGCCGCGAACTCGGCGCGCGTCAGCTCCCGAACGTGAAACGGATTCGCGGGCATGTCGGAAGGCGAGTAGTTGTCCCGCTCCGGTGTGCTGACCAGCAGCCGGCCGTCGGGACGCAGCACCCGGCGAACCTCGAGGAGCATTTCGTCGTGTTCGCCGAGGTGCTCGATCGTCTCGAACGAAACGACCAGGTCCACGCAGGCATCGCCGAGCGGCAGCCGGCGGGCATCGCCGGTGACGAACCGGAGATTGGATCGGGGATAGGCCTGTCCGGCATGAGCGACGGCATCCGGGTCGATGTCGACCCCGACGACCGACCGGGCGGTCTGGGCGAGGAGCGCGGCGCCGTAGCCTTCGCCTGACGCGACATCGAGGACGTCGAGATCGCGAGCCAGCTCCCGCGCCAGGAAGTAACGGTGCAGGTGCTCCAGCTCGACCTGCATGCCAGCGCCGTCGGTTAGTCTCTCGCCTGTCCACGCCAAGGCATGCTTGGGTTTGTCGCGACCGAAAAGCTCCCCCACGGGACCCTCCACCTCCCTCTCACTTCAATGCAACCGCACCCGACAGGGTTGCTTGTTACCTCAGGAAGTGAAGCAAGTCGCAGCGCAGCGGCAGCTAGAATCGCGCAATGCGTATCACAGTACATCCAACAGTGTGGAACCGAACATCCATTCGCAGGCGACGGCGTTTCGGAGATTCGCGTAAAACGAGCATGTATTCCAGTATGATTACTTAAGAGTGTGACTTCCTGCTCCCGCCTGCCGAGCGGCGGGCGATAGATACGTCGCGCTCAACGCTGCCGCTTTGCGTTGACAGGCCAGTACTGATCGTCCAACTCTGACCGCTACTTTTCCCTGCAGAAGGGTCTGGCGGCACGTGCGGAAGCGACATCTTTTCGTGTGCGGGTGTCCACGCTCGGGAACGACTGCCCTGTGGAAAATCCTGACCAGTCATCCCGAGATCGTGCTCGGTCTGGAGCGCTATCACCATCTGGCTTTCGCGGTTGGCGGCGGAGGCCTTACGCCCGAGCTGTTCTCGAAGGAGCGTTTTCTGGACGTCCGACCGGGAGATACGTTCTACCCGTCCTTTTCGGTGTTCAAGCACTTCGATGAGCATCTCCAGGCGGTCGAGGAGCGCTACGACACGGCGCGATGGATCGGGGACAAGATACCGCAACTCTCCACAGTGCTGGATCATGTCGATAGCCGCTTCGAGGACGCCCATATCGTTGCGATCCTGCGTGATCCGCTGGCGGTTGCGGCGTCCTACCAGGTGAGGGCCAACGACAGGCAGGACATGCTCTGGGGGGTGGAGAGGAACTACGCGCTCGCGGTGGACGAGTGGAACCTCGCCACGCGGCGCCTTCTCGATTTCTCGCGGCGCCAGGATCGCAGGTCCGGGCTGACGCTTGTCAGCTATGAGGACATCTTCCGGGATGGAGCGAACGTCTCGGCTCTGTTCGCGGAGCTCGGTCTCGACACGCCCGAGGCGGTGCGTGCGGCGTGCAGCGCTGTCCTCGAGGAGGCAGGCCGCTTGCGCTCGCTGAGGGGGGCCGTGCTGACGGACGAACAATCGTCCCTCGTCACCAAGGCCGCCGATATCGAGGCCGCTGACGAACTTCTCCGACAGCGCCTCGTGGTGTAGTCCGAGCGGCGCCGCTACGGCTTCCGCCTCAGCACCACGAAATCCTCGAGAGCGGCAATGCCGTCTTCGAAGGCAACGATGTCGAACCATCGGGTCCAGCGCCTCGCGATGTAGTCGCGCGCATGGAGCACCGACCGATAGTATTCGGGATCCGCGATAACGTCGTCGAGCGCGGGATCGCGCGACAGGTCCAGGAAGCCTCCGGCCAGCAGCCTCTCATAGACGGCTCCCGGTGTGTCCGAATAGGCGAGTTGCGTGCGCCCGCGGACCGACAGGAAGAGCAGGGATCCGGGCCTTGTCACCCGGTGCATCTCGGCAAGCCACATGTCCTGATGGGGCTCGCTCAGGTGAGGGACCACCGACAGTCCGATGGCGAGGTCGAAGGTGGCATCGTCGAAGGGGAGGGGCGGTTCGAGGTCGACGGTCTCGAATCGCGCGCCGGGAAGGTTGGCCCGGCACCACGCGATGGCCTCGGGGTCGATGTCGACGCCGGTGATGTCGCCGGGAGTCTCGCTGATGAGATAGCGGGAGACGCGACCGACCCCACAGCCCCAGTCCAGAATGTTCGGGAAGGTCGGCCAGTGCAGGCCTTGCTCGGCGAGCCAGCTCTCGATGTTCTTGAAGATGGTCGATCCGCCCATCGCGAAGAGCATCGGATCGTCGGTGCCGACCCCCCTGTTCATGGCGTGGGCGGGGGGAATCGGAAAGGTCTCGAATGACGGGTTCATGAGATGTACCGCCTGGCGCCACCTGGCGGGTACGAACGCGCCGCTGCGCGAGGCATCGAAACGCCAGAAACGCGCGTTCCGGATCGCCTCCAGCTCCTTCGTCATCGTCGCCCGGACCAGGCAGCCGATGCCGTCCGCGTGGCGGAAGCGTTCCGTGACCACGGGGTCGCTGACCGGATGCTCGACCGTGTCGAAGCGAAGCCCGTTCACAAAAAAGGCCGTGCCGGTCGCCGACGGGATGGCGACGCTCGCATAGCCGGCCAGCGACAGTCCCCGCTCGGTCAGGGATATCTCATTCGGCAGGAGCGGCAGGCTCTCGATGGCGCATTGCTGCATTTCGCGCTCGGCCCATCGTGGCGAAGGGAGCCAATCCAGGGCGTTGCCGGCGATGCCACCTGCCTCGCCCCGGTCGGAGCGCGGCGCACGAACGCCGGATCCTGGCGGGGATTGGGTGAGAGAGTCGAGCGGGAGAAGAGGCTCTCGAAGTGCGGCGACCTGATCTTGCGCATCCCCGATCTGGGCTTCGATCCGGTCGATGATCTCTCGCGTATCCGTCAATGGGGATGTCTCTTGCCTCAGATCGCGTTCCCGGCAGGATATCGCATCGGGGGAGCCGAGACCACAGACCCGCCGGCGCCGCGCGGGGATCAGTGTGGCCGCCCCGAGGACTGGCGCAGCCGTTGGGTGAGTTACTCAGCCTACGGGGGGAAACGTGCCCGCCGGTCGTGGCACACGCGCACCAAGAGGGGGGTAGACCACGAACGGGACGCGCACTATAAAGGCGCTCGTCACCGACCGACTGTCAGGCGCCTTGTCCGGATTTTCGCGGACATATGCTGGTAGATCAATCGGTTAGTGGGGAATCGTCTAATGGTAGGACAGCGGACTCTGACTCCGCCAGTCTAGGTTCGAATCCTAGTTCCCCAGCCAACCGCCGGCACGGGCGGCATTCAGCTTCACCGCCCCATCAGCGCGAACACGCCCCAGCCCAGATATTCACGGGTATTGGCGGCATAGCGCTCGGGCTCCGCGGTCAGGCGGGTGCGTACCTCTTCCGCAAGCGCGTCATCGGGGTTGGCGTCGAGCCAGCGGCGCATGGTGAGCCACTTGGCCGCCTCGTATCTGTCCCAGCCGTCCTGGTTCGCGAGGACCATCTCCACGATGTCGTATCCGTGGCGGCGGAACGAGGCGAGAAGGTCCGGGAGGAGGAGAAAGTCCGCGATCGAGCCGGCAAGGCACCCCCGCGCGACGTCTTCCGTCGGCGGCAGGCGCAGCCAGTAGGGCTCGCCGATGAGGATGATCCCGCCGGCGCTGAGGCTCGCCGCCAGGAGGTCTATGGCGCCGGCGACGCCACCGCCGATCCACGTCGCACCGACGCAGGCTGCCACGCCCACCTTTTCCTCGCAGACGTAGCCAGCCGCGTCGCCATGGAGAAACGCGACGCGATCGGCCACGCCGAGCTCTTCGGCGCGCTGTTTGGCCTGCGCGCTGAACAGCTGGCTCTTGTCGACGCCGATGCCGCGGATCCTGTGATCGCGCGCCCAGGTGCACAGCATCTCGCCCGAGCCGCTGCCGAGGTCCAAGACCCGCGTCTCCGGCTCGAGCCGCAGGGCGTCGCCGAGCGTGGCGAGCTTCTCCGGCGTGAACGGATTGTGGATGCGGTGGGCGCTCTCCGCGATGTTGAAGATGCGGGGGATGTCCATTGCGCAATGTCCTTCGCGGGAACGAATCCTGACGCGCCACCAATAGCGCACCGAGTGCGCCGTGCCAGTGCGGAGAGGGTAGGGAGGCCTGGGGCGTCACAGACAGCGCGGCGGCCGGCGGCTCCGAAATGCCGGGGCGAGGCCGCGCTGCCAAGGGGAGGCAGCGCGGATTTCCTCCCCGCGAGCGGCGGCACGTCCGGAATTCCTTCCCTCCTGGCGGCGAGACAGTCGGAAGTTCTCCTCGTCGAGCCGCTATCACTGGCGCACAATGGCGACGACCGCATGGACAGCCTTCTCGGGAGCGTTTGAATGAAGATCGGGGCCCTTTTTCCGCAGTTCGAGATCGGTCTCGATCCGGTCAACGTGCGCGACTTCGCCCAGGCCGCGGACGAGCTCGGCTATACCCACCTGACCGCCTTCGACCAGATCATCGGCCTCAACAAGGCGTCGCGGCCGGACTGGACCTACGTCCACGACGCCGAGGACATGTTCCACGAGATCTTCGTCCTGTTCGGCTATCTCGCCGCCGTGACCCGGACGATCGAGCTGGTCTCCGGCGTGCTGGTGCTGCCGATGCGCGGCACCGCGCTCGTCGCCAAGCAGGCGGCGGAGGTCGACGTGCTGTCCGGCGGCCGGCTTCGCCTCGGCGTCGGTGTCGGGGTCAAGCCGGACGAGTTCGAGGCCTGCGGCGAGCCGTTCGCGGCGCGCGGCAAGCGGATGGACGAGCAGATCGACGTGCTCCGCAAGCTCTGGACCGCCGACCTCATCACCTATGAAGGCAAGTACCACCGCATCGTGGATGGCGGCATCAACCCACTGCCGATCCAGCGGCCGATTCCGATCTGGATCGGCGGTATCTCCGACGCCGCCATCCGACGCACCGCGACGATCGGCGACGGCTGGCTGCCCAACTTCCAGACCGACGACCTCGGCAAGCGCTCCATCGACAAGATGCGCGAGATGGCGCTCGCCGCCGGCCGCGATCCCGACAAGATCGGCATCGAGGCGACGCTGACCATCATCGACCGGACGCCCGAGGAGCTGAGGGCCGAGATCGAGGACTGGCGGCGCATCGGCGCGACCCACGTCACCGTCAACACCATGCCGGAGCGCTGGGTCGAGGAGGAGAAGCGCTGGAACAAGGCGCCGATCGGCGGCCTCGCCGACCCGCGCGCCCATATCCGCGCGATCGAGACGTTCCGCGCCGATTTCCCCGAGCTGTTCTGAGCGGGCGGCTCTCGCGATGAGCGCCTTCCCGCGCGCCGAGTATCTCGACCGCTTCCACCGGGTGAAGGCGGCGATGGCCGACGCTGGGATCGACACGCTCGTCCTCGCCGATCCCGCGAGCCTCAACTACCTCACCGGCTATGACGGCTGGTCGTTCTACGTCCACCAATATGCCGTGGTGCTCGACGACCGCGAGGAGCCGCTCTGGGTCGGCCGCGAGATGGATGCCGCCGGCGCGCGGCTCACCAGCTTCCTCGCCGAGGACAGCATCGTTCCCTATCCCGAGACCTATGTCGACACCGACGACCGGCATCCGGCCGGCTTCCTCGCGGTCGAGCTCGATCGTCGCGGTCGGGGGCAGGGCGTCATCGGCGTAGAGAGCGACAGCTGGTACTACACCGCGAAGTCCGATGCGGTGCTCCGCGCCGGGCTCCCCGACGCTCGCTTCGCCGATGCCGGGCGGCTCGTCGCCTGGGTGCGGATCGTCAAGTCGCCCGCCGAGATCGCGATGATGCGCGGCGCCGGCGCCATCGTCTCCCGGGCGATGGCGGTCGGACTCGAGGCGGTCGCGCCGGGCGTTCGCGAGAACGACGCCGTTGCCGCGATCCTTGCCGCGCAGGTCGAAGGCGCCGCCGGCTTCTGGGGCGACTATCCGGCCGCGCTGCCCTCGGTGCCGTGGGGGCGGAAGAGCGCCGCGCCCCATCTCACCTGGTCGGGTGACCGCTACGAGGGCGGCAACGTCGCCTATCTCGAGCTTGGCGGCTGCCACAACCGCTACCACGCCGCGCTTGCCCGGACCGTCTATTTCGGCCGGCCGCCCGAGCCGCTCGTCCGCCTCGCCGGGGTCGTCGGCGAAGGGCTCGAGGCGGCGCTCGACGCGGCCCGGGCCGGTGTCACCTGCGAGGCGGTCGAGGCCGCCTGGCGAGCGGTGATCACCCGCGCCGGATACGAGAAGGCCTCGCGCATCGGCTACTCGATCGGCCTCAACTATCCGCCGGACTGGGGCGAGCGCACCGCCAGCCTCCGGCCCGGCGACCGCACCGAGCTGCGCCCCGACATGTGCTTCCACATGATCCTCGGCATGTGGCAGGACGACTGGGGGTTCGAGCTGAGCGAGACCTTCCGCGTCACCGAGGGCGGGGCGCCGGAAGTGCTGACCGACAGTCCCCGGCGCCTGTTCGTCCGCGACTGAGATAGACCGGTGCGACTGACGGGAGTCGCGCCGCGGGCTCAGGGCAGCCGGCCGATCCGCTCCAGCATCAGCTCGTAGAAGCCGTCATTGTCGAGGTCGCGGAGCACCAGGCAGTTCGGCGGGCGCTTGGTGACGTTCCACCAGTCGACGACGGTCATGCCAAGGGTTACCGCCGAGGTGGTCTCGATCTCGACGTGGCAGCGCTTGCCGCCGAACAGGTCCGGGCGGAGCAGGTAGCCGATCACGCAAGGGTCGTGCAGCGGGTAGGAGTCGGTGCCGAATTTCTGGTTGCCGTAGCGCTGGTAGAACTCGGCCATGCCGGCCGCCGCCACCGCGGTGCGGGTGCCGAGGGCGCGGAGCCTGGCGAGCCAGGCCGGCGTCATGATCGCCTTGTAGGTGCAGTCGATCGGCACCATGGTCAGCGGCACGCCCGACTGGAAGACGACGTGGGCGGCGTGCGGGTCGACGAAGATGTTGAACTCGGCCGCGGGCGTGGTGTTGCCGCCCTCGAAATAGCCGCCGCCCATCAGCACGATCTCGCGGATATGCGGGATGATGCGCGGCTCCTTGACCAGCGCCATGGCGATGTTGGTCAGCGGCCCGAGCGGGCAGAGGGTGATCTCGCTGTCGCCCGCCGCCATCAGCGTGTCGATGATCAGGTCGACGCCGTGGACATCGAGCGCCGGGGTCGCGGGCTCCGGCAGGTCCCAGCCTTCGAGGCCGCTGTCGCCATGGACGTACTCGGCGGTGTAGAGCGGCTTGACCATCGGGCGTGTGCATCCCGGCGCGACGCGGATGTCGGGGCGTCCGGCGAGCTCGAGAATCTGGCGGGCGTTCCGCTCGGTCTTGGAG
>JAEVZM010000271.1 GCA_023392225.1 Pseudomonadota bacterium | reverse complement strand
GGCCCAGCCGGAGGGCATGCCGGCGCGGTTCTTCACAGCGCTCCGGTCCTCGTCGCGGGGCACCGGGGCGGATGGCTCGCCGCGCTGCTCTGGTTGCTCCTGTTCCTGCTGATCTTCGCCCTGATCGTCGCCTTCCTGCTGCCGGCCTGCGGGCTCCGCACCCCGTTCGGCACGATCGTGTTCGGCCTGCCCTCGTCGAACGCCTGCTATCCCCAGACCACGGCCGCGCAGGACCCGATGGTCACTGCCGTGCCCCTCGAGCGCGAGCTTCAGGTGCTTCGCGAGGAGTTCCTGCGGCGGCAAAGCACCTGCCTCCTCGAGCCGGCACAGCCCGAGCGGGCGACGGAGGCCGAGCTCCCCGCCTTCGAGGACGTCATCGACGATCGCGGCGAGTACCAGGTCACGCTGATCTGGAACACCAGGGACGATCTCGACCTGCACATCGACTGCCCCGACGGCACCGTCATCTACCACGCCTTCAGCGGCAAGCTCCTTTGCGGCGGCGTCCTCGACATCGACGCAAACGCCGTCACGGGCAGGAAGCCCATAACCGAGAGCCCGGTGGAGAACGTCACCTTCGATCGCGGCCCGGACCAGGCAGGGGACTACCGCATCTTCGTCAAGCGTTACGGGGACAACGGCTCCGGCGCGTCGTCGGTGCCCTACAGGGTTCGCATCCGCACGCCGAACGGGACCGAGGAGCTCGACGGCAGCATCGCGGCCATAGGTCCGAAGGAGCTGGTGACGACGTTCGAGAGATGATGGAAATTCGCGCGCACGGACAGTGCCGGGCGCGCAGCGCCGAGGATGGTGGCAGGTGACGACAGGGCGTCCCGGGGGAGAGAAACTGGCGTGCTGAACAAGTTGACGGACTTTGGCGAGACGCTGACGCTGGTGCCTCAGAGCGGCATCCAGTTCGTCGAGTACGCCTTCGACATCAAGGACGCGAGCCTCACGCGCGAGTTCATCGAGCGCAAGGGTGCGGAGGAGAAGAGCGACGGTACCGTCGAATACCTCCTGCTGCCCAACTGGCTCGACGACCAGACGGACAAGAACGCCCCCGGCCCCCACGCGCTCGAGAAGGGCGACGACGACTACGCGATCAGCGTCAAGGACGCGCTCGAGGTCTTCCTCAACCAATGGGTGCCCGTCCCGTTCTTCCGCATCAAGCCGGTGCGCGACCAGTTCGGCAACGAGACATACGAGAAAGGCCCCATGGACTGGGTGCGGGTCCGGGTCACGGTGTGCCCGAGCGCCTATCGGGACACGGAGCCGTCCCACCGTGTGATCTTCGCCTTCGACACTTCGCTCGCCCAGCCCCGGCCCCACAGCCCCTACCTGGCGCTGACCCCTGAGGATGCTCGGCAGACGGAATCCTTCCGCTTCGTCCATCGCCTCGGTGACCTCGCCGCCTTCCTCGAAAACATCGTCATCGTCCCGGCGACCGGCGAAGCCATCGACACCCAGGCCTGGCTGAAGGTGTGGCTGGAGCATCTTTTCCGCGAATCCAAGCGCAAGAAGCTCCGCAACCAGCCGCGCCCCCTCAATGCCGACGACTTCCCGCATCACCTCGAGCACATCGCCCGCTACATCACGTTCATCGGCCTGCTCGCCGGCACGGTGAGCCCGGCCAAGGTGACGCTGGTCGACACGGTCAGCGCCGAGCCCAACGTGGCGCCGGTCGACGTCGATCTGGTTCTCGACATCGGCAACTCACGCAGCTGCGGGCTGCTGATCCAGTCGTTCCCGAACGACGACTCGACGGATCTGAACCGATCGATCGTGCTCGAGCTGCGCGACCTCGACGCGCCCGAATTCGTCTACCGCGATCCCTTCGAGAGCCATGTCGAGCTGGTGCAGGCGGAATTCGGCCCCGAGGACCTTGCCAAGCGCTCCGGGCGCGGCCGGGCCTTCTTCTGGCCGAGCTTCGTCCGGCTCGGCCCGGAGGCCTCGCGCCGCCGCGCCGAGGCCGAGGGCACGGACACGGTCAGCAGCCTGTCCTCGCCGAAGCGCTACCTGTGGGACATGGAGCCGGTCACCCAGGACTGGCGCATCCGCGGCCCGTCCGATGCGGCGCGACAGGAGCCGCTGATCCAGCGCACGCTCTACAAGTACGTCAACAACCGCGGCGACGTTCTCGAGCAGCTCGACGAGGAGCGCGCCAACCGGCAGATCCGCCTCAAGGTCGATCCGGCGGATCTCGAGGGTGCCGAACACCTGCGCTTCTCCCGTTCGTCGTTCTTCACCTTCATGCTGCTCGAGATCATCGCGCAGACCATGTCGATGATGAACAATCCCGCCGTGCGCCGCCGGGACCGCGAGAAGGATGCGCCGCGACGCCTCCGGCGGATCATCATGACCATCCCCTCGGCGACACCGATCCAGGAGCAGCGGGTGCTCCGCTCCCGGACGGAAGCCGCACTCAAGCTGTTCTGGTCGCTGATGGGCTGGAACGTCGGCGAACTGACGCCGGGCGTGTACGAGATGCCGGAGGTCCACACCGCCTGGGACGAGGCGAGCTCGGTCCATCTCGTCTATCTCTACGGCGAGATCACCCAGAAGCTCGGCGGATCGATCCTGTCGCTGATCAGGTTCCACGGCAAGGACAGGATCCGGACCAACCACGAGGGCACGCCGGAGCCGGAAGCAAAGCCGGAGCCGAGCCTGCGCATCGCCAGCATCGACATCGGTGGCGGCACCACCGACCTGATGGTGACCACCTATTTCCAGCGCAACAACCGCGCCCTGATCCCGGTCCAGAACTTCCGCGAGGGCTTCCGAAAGGCCGGCGACGACCTGGTGAAGCGGGTCATCGAAAGCGCGGTGCGGCCCGCCATCGAGGCGCGCCTGAGCGAATGCGGTGCGGCCGACGCCCGACTGCTGATGCACGAGTTGTTCTCCGACGACAGGCCGGGCATGACGCAGTCCGACAAGCATCTGCGCCGCCAGTTCGCGCTCAAGCTGCTTCGTCCGGTGGCCCTCGGGATCCTCTCCGCCTGCGAGCAGGCCGGGGCCAGTCCGCGGCCGCTTCCGGCGCGGGCCTATCCGTCCTTCTTCGCCGACCAGACATTGCTGGAGCCGGGCAACCGCATCCTCGATTACCTCGAGGAGTTTGCCGCGCGGCAGGGCGTGACGGGCTTTCGTCTCGCCGATGTCGTCGTGCCGATCGAGCCCGAGACCGTCGCCGACTGCATCCGCGGCGAGTTCTCGCGCGTCTTCGCCAATATCGCGGAGGCGGTGCACAGGCTCGATGTCGACATCGTCCTGCTCACCGGCCGGCCCTCCTGCCAGCCGGGGGTCTTCAGCCTGTTCGCCAACCAGCTCGGCGTCGGCATCGACCGGATCGTGCCGATCAGCACGTACCGGGTCGGCAACTGGTACCCGTTCCGCCAGAGCGGGCGGAGCGTCATCGCCGATCCCAAGACCACCGCCGTCGTCGGCGGCATGCTCTGCGCGCTGGTGTCGAAACGCCAGCTGCTCAACTTCACGATGGACACCGACGGCCTCGCCATGCGCTCGACCGCCCGCTTCATCGGCGAGATCGACACCGACATGAAGATCCCCGAAGACAAGGTTCATTTCCGCGACGACGACGGCACCGGCGAGCGCACCGAAGCCGCGACGTTCGACTTCGACACCGCCGCGCGCCTCGGCTACCGGCAGCTGCCGCGCGAGGACTGGGTCTCCTCCCCGCTCTACCGGCTGCGCTTCAAGTCCGGCATCGATCCGAGCCGCTACAGGACGCCGCTTCACGTGACGCTGCAGCGCCGGAATGCCGAGATCGGCGAGGAGGCCAGCAACATCGAGATCATGCAGGGCGAGGCCACGGCCGAAGAGTTCGTCATCACGCAGATCGAGGATGCCGGCGGAAATCCCGTCCGGAACGACCCGATGCGCGGCAAGCCGCTCGAGCTCAAGTTCGATACCTCGGCCGGAAGCGCCGACGGCGTCTACTGGCTCGATTCCGGCATCCTGTGGTCCAAGTGAGGCGAACGCGATGAGCAACGACTGGCACACCGCCTGCCGGCAGACCACCGAGGCCGCGCGCGGCGCCATCGCCTGGGTGAACGACCCGCGGAACCACAAGACGGTCGGCCTCGAGCGGAAGGCAATCGATCGGCGCCTCCGCACCCTCGTCACCGAGCTCACCAAGCTCGACCGGTCCGTCGACCGGCCGATGTCGGTGAGCGTGTTCGGCGCGAGCCAGGCGGGAAAGTCCTATTTCAGCAGCCTGATCTCGCAGCCCCGCGACGGGCGGCCGTTCATGGTCCGCTTCGCCGGAGAGCCCGGGGACACCAACTTCCGCGAGAAGATCAATCCCCCCGGTGGCGGCGAGTCCACCGGCATCGTCACCCGCTTCTCGCTGAAGGGCGTTCCGTCTCCCCCGGGATTCCCGGTCTGCGTTCGCCTGCTGTCCGAGATCGAAGTGGTGAAGGTGCTGGGGAACTCTTATTTCCTCGACAGCGATCCCCGGCTGCTGCCGCAGCTTCAGCCCGGCGAGATGGCGGGGGTGCTGGCGCAGCTGCGCGCTCGCGCCGCCGAGCAGGCGCCGGCCGACAACCGGCTGCTGGCGGAAGACATCTGGGACCTGCAGGACTACTTCGAGTCGACGTTCGAAGGCACGCGGCATCTCGAAGCCCTGCGCGGCCTCTGGGATGAAGCCGCGGTGCTGGCGCCGCGCCTCTCCATAGAGGATCGCGGCACACTGTTCGAGCTCATCTGGTGGGGCGTTCCGCAGATCACCGAGATGTATCGCGATCTGACCCGCTGCCTGGCGAGGCTCGACTTCGCGCCGGATGCCTTCTGCACGATGGATGCGTTGATCCCGCGCAACCAGAGCATCATCGACGCCCAGGCGCTGAAGGACGGCATGGATGCCAAGGACAAGCCGCTGCTCAGCATCCGCACCATGCAGGGTAGCCCCGTCGCGCTTCCCCGCGCCTACGTGACCGCGCTGGTCGCCGAGCTCCACCTGACCATCCCGGAGATGCCCTGGCCGATCTTCGAGCACACCGACCTGCTCGACTTTCCCGGCGCACGCACCCGGGTGCCCGAGGACCTCGCTGCGAATTTCGCGAACGAGAGCAAGCGCCAGCGCGGCGAGAGCCTCCTGCGCGGCAAGGTCGCCTACCTGTTCGAGCGATACGTCGCCGAGCAGGAGCTGACGAGCATGATCCTCTGCATCGGCGACTCCAACCAGGAGGTCGGCGACCTGCCGGACATGATCGCGAACTGGGTCGCCGTCTCCCATGGCGCCTCTCCGGCCGAGCGCATCGGCAAGACCGTGGTGCTGTTCGTGGTCCTGACCAAGTTCGACCGCACCTTCGAGGGCAAGAAGCCGGAGGAGGACTACGGCGAACAGTTCAGGATCCGTCTCGAATCCTCCATCAAGGGGTTCGTGGGGCGTCGCGACTGGGTCCCGCACTGGACCCCCAGCCAGACGTTCCGGAACTGCTTCTGGCTGCGTGACACCAAGTACGGAATCGACTGGCTCGTCCGGCGCGAGGACGAGCGCGAGGTCGAGGTCCTCCCGGCCAAGGACGCCATCCTCCAGCAGTATCTCGCGGTGCCCGAGGTGAACGACTACTTCGCGGATCCGGCGCGCGCGTTCGAGGCGGTCCTGCAACCCAATGACGGAGGCATCACCTATCTCGTCGAGAAGCTGACACCGGTCTGCCGCCCGGAGCTGAAGGACGAGCAGATCGGGGGCCGTCTCAAGGCCATCCGCGGCGAGCTGGACACCCTGCTCGGCCAGTTCCACGTCGACGAGGACGTCACCAAGCGCCTCGAGGAGCGGCACGCCGTGGGCGGCCGCATCCTCGAGCACGTACAGCGTCTCGCGGCAGAGCGGCGCTTCGCCGC
>JAEVZM010000229.1 GCA_023392225.1 Pseudomonadota bacterium | reverse complement strand
CGTCGACGGCACGGCGCTGCCCGAGCAGGTCACAGACGACGTGATCGCCTCCGCCTTCCGCTCGGCCGGGCAGCGCTGCTCGGCCTTGCGGCTCCTGTGCCTCCAGGACGACGTCGCCGACGCCATGCTGCGGATGATCGTCGGCGCCACCGAGGCGCTGACGCTGGGCGATCCTGCCGATCCGGCGACCGATGTCGGGCCGGTGATCGATGCCGAGGCGAAGGCCGGGCTCGAGCGCCATCTCGCGGCGATGCGCGAGGCGCCCTGGGCGAGCGTCATCTATGCCGGCGCCATTCCCGCCGGTGGTCTCGCCGCCGGAACCTGGGTGGCCCCGCACATCGTCGCGCTCGAGGGTCCGGAGCGGCTCACCCGCGAGGTCTTCGGGCCGGTCCTGCATGTGGTCCGCTGGAAGGCGCGCGAGCTCGACCGCCTGCTCGATGCCATCGCCGCCAAGGGCTACGGCCTGTCCCTCGGCATCCACAGCCGGATCGAGGAGACGGCGCGACGGGTCGTGGCGCGGCTGCCGGTCGGCAACGTCTACGTCAACCGCAACATGATCGGCGCCGTGGTCGGCACCCAGCCCTTCGGCGGCTCCGGCCTGTCGGGCACCGGCCCCAAGGCCGGCGGACCGGACTATCTCCGACGTTTTGCGCTCGAGCAGGTGGTCTCGACCAACACCGCGGCTGCCGGCGGCAATGCCTCGCTCATCGCCATGGACGACGGTTGACCGGACTGGACAACGTGGCGTGTTGCCAAGCCGGTGGCTCCACTGGTGATATGCGACCCAGTTGGCGCGATTCGCGAGGCGGACCTTTTTCCCGATGATGCTGGTCAAGAACTACATCGACAGAAGCACGATCCATGGCATCGGCGTCTTCGCCGGGGAGTTCATACCCGCCGGGACCTGCATCTGGGAGCTGACCCCGGGCTGCGACCAGGTCTACTCCGACGAGATGCTGGCCGCGCTCGAGCCGGTGCAGCGCGAGATCATCCTGTTCTACGGCTATGTCGAGCCGGGGATGGAGGGGGTGATCCTGTGCTGCGACAACGCCCGGCACTACAACTTCTCGACCGATCCCAACTCGGGATCGGACGAGCGTGCCAAGCACGGCGCGCGCTCCACCTATGCCCTCCGCAACATCGCGGAAGGCGAAGAGCTGACGTTCGCTGTCGAGGAGGACGTCGACGCCGCGCGTAAGCTCGGCGACGTCTATCAGCTCCTGTCGCGCAACGAAGGCTGAGCCGCGCGGCTCAAATCTGGCAGCGGCCTTCGGGGCACCAGCAGGTGATGCCCTCGGGCACGAGGTTGAACGATCGGTAGTCGACCGTGATCTCCTCGCCTGCGTTGATGTCGCGGTCGGCGTAGACGTAGAGCTTGTCCTCGACCCGTGCCGTCGGCCGGCAGCTGTGGTTGAGGAAGTCGACGCCGTCCGGCTCCCACATCGGCAGCAGGCAGAGCAGCTTCGAGCCTTCGCGCTTGAGGTGGACCGACTGGCGCCACCAGAAGACGTCCAGGTCGTCCTTGCGATCAAGGTCGACCAGCACCGCCTTCCCGTCGAAGAACCCGATCAGCTCGTCCTTCTTGATGTTTGCCTTGGCGAAGACGCCCTTGTGATCAGCCGCGAAGTCTCTGACTTCGACGAGCTGGTTGTTCGTGTAACTCATTCCTGTGGCCTCGAACTCGATACAAACGAAGACCGACAGACCAGGGGTGCGACCGGACGAGCCTCCCGCACCCGTGCCCCCGGAACCCACCGCAGCATTCCAGCCGCCAACTCCGCCGGCTGGCGCCCAAAATGCTTCGGTTCACGCCCGGCAATCCGACAGGGATGCCGACGCATCGATTTAACCGGCACCGTTAAGCTCCTGTCAACTATATTGAAAAATTCATATCCGAGGCATCTCCGGGCGGATGCCGCCCCGATACGGTCAGTTTGCAATCCCAGATTGCCGATTCCGACAGTTCGCCCCGGTAGAGGCCAGAGTCGGGTGGTGCAATCGGCCCGCAGCCGGACCAGATGTAAATGTCGCCTTGCGATGCACGGCTCAATCTCGGGGGGATGCGTTAGCGAGCCATTGACCAATGCGCGCGGTATCGCCGTCCTGGTCTGGATAAGCCTGTAGAACTTTCGTCGTGCCGGGTTTGAGGCGCACTTCGGCAGGCATGCGGCATGAACAGAACCATCAGCGGGCGGATCACGCTCAACCTTCTTGCGGGCATCGTCATCACGGTCGTCACGATCGTCCTGGCGGTGGTCTGGATGGCGTCGCGCCAGAACGAGCAGGCGGCGTCGTCGACCGAGACGATGGTGGCCGGCGGCGTGGCGGCCATGAAGCGCCGCGCCGAGGTGCTGGCCAACGACTATGGCTGGTGGGATGACGCCTACCTCGCCTTCGCCAACAACGATACCGACTGGCTCGACACCAATGTCGGCTCGAGCGTCACCGAGACGATGGTCGCCGACATGTTCGCGATCCTCTCGCCGGATGGCGAGATCGCCTACTCCTGGAACATGGACGAGGGCGAAGACACCTCGAGGATCCTGACGCCCGACGTGATCCGGGCGATCCGGGACCTGACCGTCGGCATGCCGGTCGAGAGCCTGGCGGCACGGGGTGCGTTCCTCGCGGTCGATTCCAAGCCGATGGTCATCGGCGTCTCGCGCATCACGCCCTTCATCTCGCAGCCGGACATCGATCCCGGTCTTCTGCCCCTGTTCGTCTCCGGCATCAGACTGACCGACGAACGTCTGGGCGAGCTCGGCAAGAGCTTCCTGATCGACGACCTGCATTTCGATCCGGTCGGGGAGGCGCGGCAGGCCAAGGGCATGAGCGAGCTTCCGGCGCTCGACATCTTCGGGCAGAGGATCGGCGACTACGTCTGGACCTCGCCGACGCCGGGCGACGCCGTCCTGAGCCGCGTCCTGCCGCCGATCGGGGTTGCGCTGGTGCTGTTCTGCATCGTCGCCGGCATCGCCGCGCTGCGCGCCCGCAAGATCGCGGTGGCGCTGACCGAGAGCGAGAAGACCGCGGTGGTCGCGGCGCGCACCGACGGCATGACCGGCCTCAAGAACCGGACCGGCTTCAACGAGGTGCTCGAATCCGCGCGCTATCAGGCCGCGTGCAACGCCGGGGAGCTCGCGATCATCTATCTCGACATCAACGGCTTCAAGGCGGTCAACGACTCGATCGGCCATCATGGCGGCGACGAGCTGGTCAAGGCGCTGACCGGCCGGCTGCGCTCGGTGCTGCCAGCCGAAGCGCTGTTCGCGCGGATCGGCGGCGACGAGTTCGCCGTCGCCTTGATCGGCCCGGCCGTGCGCGACAGCGCCATCGGCGTCGCCTCGGCGATCGTCCATTCCCTCGACCAGCCGTTCACGGTCTACGGCTTCGAGTTCCACGTCACGGCGGCGGTCGGATATGCGCTCGCCAGCGGCACCGGCCTGACGCCCGGCGAGATCGTCCGGCGCGCGGACCTCGCCATGTACCAGGCCAAGAACGGCGCCGAGCGCGATGCCATCGGCTATCACTCGACGATGGAGACCGGGGCGCTCGAGAAGAAGCAGGTCGAGGTCGCCCTGCGGCGGGCGATCGACGAGAACGAGCTGCGGGTCTTCTACCAGCCGGTGGTCCGCGCCTCCGACCTCTCGATCGTCAGCGTCGAGGCGCTGCTGCGCTGGACGTCCAAGGAATTCGGCACGGTCTCGCCCTCGCTCTTCGTGCGGGTGGCCGAGGAGACGGGGCTGATCCACGAGATGGGGCGCTTCGTCATCGACCGGGCGTGCCAGGACCTGCTCGGCTGGCCCGAGCTGCGCATGGCGATCAACATCTCGCCGGTGCAGCTGCGCGATCCCAATTTCACCGAGGACATCCTCGGCATCGTCCAGCGCTACGGCCTGAGCCCGCACCAGTTCGAGCTGGAGCTGACCGAGGGCATCCTGGTCAACAATCCGACCATCGCCAAGCGCAAGCTCGCCAACCTCAAGAGCGCCGGCTTCATCCTGTCGCTCGACGACTTCGGCACCGGCTTCTCCTCGATCGGCTATCTCCGCCAGTTCCCCTTCGACCTCCTCAAGGTCGACCGCTCCTTCGTGCGCGACCTCGGCCTCAACTCGACCGCCAACGCACTGGTCCAGTCCCTGGTCTCGCTCGGCGATGCGATGGACCTCTCGGTGATCGCCGAGGGCATCGAGAACGAGGACCAGCTCAAGCTGCTCCGGCTCGTCCAGTGCGAGTTCGTGCAGGGCTTCATGCTCAGTCGTCCGATCCCCGCGGAGGAGCTCACGGC
>JAEVZM010000191.1 GCA_023392225.1 Pseudomonadota bacterium | reverse complement strand
AATACTTAGGAAAATTCAGATCAAAATTGCGTAAAATTGTTATGGTCACGGACACCAGGCTAATACCGCTCTCCGCGGCCCCCCCCGGCGCGATCCGTCGGCGCGACCTACCCCCCAAGAGGGCCGGCCGCGGACGTCTCGTCATGCCGAGAGGGCGCGTCGTCATTTCGCTGTCGCCGAGCGGGGAATCGGTCGCCTGCTCCGAATCCCGGGCGCTTCGGCCTCGGACAGGTGCGCTTGGACTTTTGGCGCATGGACCCTGGCAACAACAAGGTCCGCGCCCGTCGCGATACGTAGCGATACTTGGTGCTTTCTTTGCCCTCACCGGCATTCAATGCTAGCGGGATGGACAGAACGCCCTCAGGAGCGCCATACGCTGGCCGTCTTGGATCGGGAGCGCGGCCCTCCGCGGGGCCATGAGACGGCATGCCGACTCCGTTGCCGAGCGCAAGCGTTCACGTCACAGACACCGGCACGGGAATGGGATCATTGTCACGGATGCAATCCAACCTGCTGGTCTCTCGGACAGGTTCGCGCTGGCCGCTCGTCGGCATCCAGTGGACCCTGCTCGTCATCCTGGCCATCTCCCCGCTGCCGCTGGGCAGCAATCGCCCCGTGTTCTGGGCGATCAACGGCGTGTTCGCGGCACTGCTGACGATCGTCCTGGTTCCGGCAGCGCGACGATCCCACCTCGACTGGCGGCCGGTGGCGTGGGCGGTCGCTGGCATCACGCTCGTGCTCGCCTGGATGCTGATTCAGACCGCTGCCCTGCCGCTTCCCGTGATATCCGACCCGCTCGGCGCGGCCGGCAACGTCGCCACGACCGGCACCATCAGCCTCGACCATGCCGCGACGCTGACGGCGCTGGTGCGGTTCATGACGCCGGCACTGCTGGGGCTTGTCGCCTTCGTCGTCTATCTCGACCGGGCCGGCCGCGGTCGGTCGCACCGGATACTGGACCTCGTCGTGGCCCTTACCACGCTCATCGCCGGCTATGGGCTCTATGCCCTCTACTCCGGTCTGGGCCAACCGTCCCTGGTCGCATCGCCCGACTATGACGGGTTCCTGACCGGAACCTTCGTCAACCGCAACACCGCGGCGACTTATCTTTCGATCGGCCTCGCCTGTTGCGTTGCGCGGTTCTTCGAAGTCGTGGGCGGCGGGCGAGACATGCGGACCTCGAACCGCCGTGAGCAATCGTTCGGCGGAATCTACATCGTCGCGGCCGCTGTCCTCGTTTCCGCGATCCTCAGTACCGGTTCACGGGCGGGCATGGTGGCGGGTTTCGCCGGGCTCATCGCCGTGCTGGCGATCGGCTACCGCGCGCGGAGCGGAACCGGCTACCGGATACTGTCGGTCGCCGTCGTCGGCGTCGTCATCGCGATGGTCCTCCTCTCCGTCAGTTCGGTGCTGGGTCGCATCGGCGCGGAACAGCTGACCAGCGACGAGAGATTCGCGGTCTATTCCGACACGCTTCGAATGATCGCCGACCGGCCCCTGCTCGGGCATGGCGCGGGGACCTTTCCAACGGTGTTCCCGCTCTATCATGGTGCCGCCGTGCCGTCGGAGCGCGTCTGGCTCGCGGCTCACAACACCTATCTCCAGGCGGCAGCCGAGCTCGGCCTGCCGGCGGTCGGGATCATCCTCCTCGTCCTCGGCGCGGCCTTGGTCCGGGTGATCTCGGGCGCGCTCTCCCCCCGGCCAGCCTCGGTCACGGTGGCGGCACTCGGCGCGTTTGTCGTGGTGGGCGTCCACTCGCTCCTCGACTTCAGTCTGCAGATCGAGTCGGTGGCGATCCTGTTCGCCATCCTCGTCGGTGCGGGCACGGCGTTGGCCTTGCGGAACCGCACGGCGCTCCCGGCCGAAGAGGTGACCACGGGCCGAACGGGAGCGATGCCGCCCTCGCGAGGACGGTCGCGGCCGGACGTCCATCTCCACTACGCGGTCGTCGCCGAGGCGGTGAAGCCGCCCGCGGTTCGGGCACCGAGCACCCGACGCATCTACGCGTTCGGCGACGTGCACGGCCGGCTCGACCTGCTGAAACAGACTGCGGAAGCCATCGCCAGGGACCTCGCCGACAATCCCGGCGAGGCGCCGCTGATCATCGGCCGCGGCGACTATATCGACCGCGGCCCGGATTCGCGCGGCGTCCTCGACCTGATGGTGGCGGGCCTCGTCCCCGATGCGGAGCACATCTACATAAGGGGCAACCACGAACAGCTGCTGCTGGATGTCCTTGATGGCGACCTGACGGCCTACGAGATCTGGCTGAAGTCGGGAGGGGTGGAGTGCCTCCGGTCGTATGGCGTGGACGTTGCGGAGGAGGGACAGGGCGCGGCGGGCTTCGACGCCGTCCGTCGCAGCATCGCTCACCTGCTTCCCCGCGCGCACTACGATCTGCTGCGGTCGATGCCGACGAGCCATCTCGCCGGCGACTACCTGTTCGTCCATGGCGGGGTCAATCCGCGCAAGCCGCTCGCCCAGCAATCGTCGGAGGAGTTCCTGTGGCACCGCTACAAGGACGAGCGCCGCGATGATCCTTTCGAGCGGGTGGTGGTCCATGGCCACTCCCCCATCAGCGAGCCGTTCCTGGGCCGCTACCGAATCAACCTCGATACCGGTGCATACGCATCAAATAGGCTAAGTTGCATCGTACTGGAGGGCCGCCGCCGGAGACTCCTGACACCAGATGCGGGTCCCGAAGCGGCGCAGTTGGGCTGACTGGAAAGCATTTTTGCATGGATCACACGGTTCATCGTACGCGCGGTGCGGAGTGGCGCGAGGACCGGGGCGCTGCCCCGGATTCGGCCCGATTTGACCTCAAGGCCGCCTTGGCATTCACCCGGCGCCGCTGGAAGACGATCTTCCTGACGGCCTTGGGCGTCCTCATCCTGATCGGCCTCGCCGCCTCGCAGCTCGACCGCCGCTACACGGCCAGCACGCTGCTGATCGTCGATTCCCGGGCCTCACAGCTCGTCGGCTTCGACGCGGTCGCGGACGCGGTGAGCAGCGGGCTCGCGATCGAGGCGGAGGTCGAGATCGCGCGCTCGCCGACCGTCGTCGAGCGGGTCATCCGCAGCCTCGAACTCTGGAAGTCGCCGGAATTCGCCCCCCGCGCGCCGCTGCTCGAGCGGCTTCTGGTGACGGCCGGGCTGAGCGATCCCGTGACCGAAGCACTTCCCGACAGCTGGGAGAAGTTCTCCGAGCGTCAGCGCCTCTCGGTGATCGACGCCGTGCAACGGTCCCTCGAGGTCCAGCGCCGTCCGCTGACCAGCCTCATCGACATCTCCGCGACGGCGAAGTCGCCGGATCTGGCGGCGGCCATCGCCAACGCGACCGCCGAATCGTATCTCGCCGAACAGACCGACGAGAAGGTCCGCTCGACCCAGCGTGCCGTCGACTTCCTGCGCGATCGCGTCAGCGAGCTGGGACAGGAGATCGACTCCCTCGAGGCCGAGCTCGAGACCTTCGTCACGACCAAGCTCGCCGAGCTCGGGTCGGCCGACGCGCGCGCGATGCTCCTGACGCTCGAGCGCAACGGCCAGACCCGCACCGGCCTGGTCAAGACCCTCAACGATCTCCAGGGCGCGCTCGACGAGCAGGACTACAACCGTGCGGCCGAGCTGCTTGGCGGTACGGTCGCCGACCAGGTGCGCCGCCGCGCGAGCCTGTTGGCGCAGCTCGAGCCGTCCTCCCTGGATCCCTCGGCGACGAAGCGGATCGAGGATGAGCTGACCCAGGTCGAGGACCAGATCCGCTCCGCCGTGGCCGATCGCGCATCGCTGCTCCGCACCCAGAT
>JAEVZM010000190.1 GCA_023392225.1 Pseudomonadota bacterium | reverse complement strand
GAGGTAGGGGGTGAGCTGGAGGATGTCGGCGGCGGCGCGGACCCGCCTGTCGATCTCCTCGCGGCCGGCCCGGGCCAGCTTAAGGCCGAACGCCATGTTGTTGTAGACGCTCATGTGCGGGTAGAGCGCGTAGGACTGGAACACCATCGCGATGCCGCGCTTCGAGGGCGGCACCTCGTTGACCACGTCGCCGCCGATCTTGAGGGTACCGGAAGTGATGTCCTCGAGCCCCGCGATCAGGCGGAGCAGGGTGGACTTGCCGCAGCCGGACGGGCCGACGAAGACCACGAACTCGCCGGCCTTGATCGACAGGTCGACGCCCTTGATGACGTCGACGGTGCCGAAGGACTTCTTGATCGCAGAGAGCTCAACGGAGGTCATGGCGGCGGTCCTTGATCATCAGCCCTTCACCGAACCCGCGAGCAGGCCGCGGATCAGGAAACGTTGGAGCGACAGGAAGACGACGAGCGGCACGAGGATGGTGATGAAGGCCGAGGCCGTCAGGATCTCCCAGTTGCTGCCGCGCGAGCCGAGGAGGTTGACGAGGCGCGCGGTGAGCACCAGCTGGTCGTTCTGCGCGCCAAGGAAGACGATCGCGACCAGGAGGTCGTTCCACACCCACAGGAACTGGAAGATGGAGAACGCCGCCAGCGCCGGCAGCGACAGCGGCAGCACGATGCGCACGAAGATGTCGAAGTCGCTGGCGCCGTCGATGCGCGCGGACTCCATGATCTCGCGCGGCAGCCCGGCGATGTAGTTGCGCAGCAGGTAGATGGCGAGCGGCAGCCCGAATCCGGTGTGCGCTATCCATATGCCGAGATAGGTCTTGGACGAGACGCCGAACAGCGTGCCGATGTCGTTGTAGAGCTTGAGGAGCGGGATCAGCGACATCTGGAGCGGCACGACGAGGAGACCGACCACCAGCGACAGGAGCAGCGCCCGCCCGGGAAACCGCATCCAGGCCAGCGCATAGGCGGCATAGGCGGCGATCAGGATCGGGATGATGGTCGCCGGTATGGTCACCGTCAGCGAGTTGACGAAGGACTGTCCGATGCCGGCCGAGGACAGGACCTCGCGATAGTTGTCGAGGGTGAACTTCGGCGGCATGGCGGCGCGGTAGAAGATGCGCTGGCCGCGCGAGCCCTCGAAGGCGACGGGCGACACCATGCGGAACGAGCCGTCGGCTTCGACGGTGTGGGTGACGCCGTCGCCGAGCTCCGCCGTCTCTCCCGCCGGGTATTCGGTCGGGTTCTGCACCCGGGTGCCGAAGGCCACCACGGAGCCGCGGCCGCCGCTGTCTTCGAACAGGTTGCCGGAGAGGACGAACTGGCCGTCCTCCTCGACCTGGGCCGAGGGCGGCGGGGCGCGGCCGGTGTTGTTGCTCTCGCTCGTGGTCAGCGCCGTCCACCAGCCCGAGACCGAGAGCTGGTCCTTGTCGCGGATCGAGGAGATGAACAGGCCGAAGGTCGGGATCGTCCACAGGATGACGATGACCGCCACCATGATGTGGGTGGCGATGCCCCCGGAGCGCTGGCCAGCGATCGCCATCCTAGCGGCCCTCCATCTCGGCGTTGGCCCGGCGGATGTTCCAGATCATGATCGGCACCACGGCGACCATGATGACGATGGCGATCGTCGCGCCACGGCCGAAGTCGCCGCCGCCGCGGAACATCCAGTCGAACATGAGGTTGGCGAGCACCTGGGTGTTCCACTGGCCGTTGGTCATGGCCAGCACGATATCGAACACCTTGAGGACGGTGATGGTGATGGTCGTCCAGACTACCGCGATGGTGCCCCAGATCTGCGGGACCATGATGTAGAAGAACAGCTGCGGCCCCTTGGCGCCGTCGATGATCGCCGCCTCGATGGTCTCGTCCGGGATGCCGCGGAGCGCGGCGGACAGGATGACCATGGCGAAGCCGGTCTGGATCCAGATCAGGATCACCATCAGGAAGAAGTTGTTCCAGAACGGGACGGTGATCCAGGCCTGCGGCTCGAACCCGAGGCCCTGGACGATGGCGTTGAGCAGGCCGATCTGGGTCGAGCCTTCGCTCCGGTAGTCGTAGATGAATTTCCAGATGACGCTGGCGCCGACGAAGGAGATCGCCATCGGCATGAAGATCAGCGTCTTGGCGATGTTGCCCCACCAGATGCGGTCGGTGAGGAAGGCGATGACCAGGCCGAAGAAGGTCGACAGCGCCGGCACCACCACCAGCCACAGGAGGTTGTTGAAGATCGACTGCCGGAACTCGTTGTCGTTGACCGCCCAGACGTAGTTGCGGATGCCGACGAAGCTCTCGCCGGAGCGGTCGTAGAAGGAGAGGCGGAGCGAGTCGATCGCCGGGTAGACCAGGTAGACGCCCAGGATGATGATCGCCGGGCCGAGGAACAGCCACGGCCGGATCGTCGCGGCGAGCTTCTGGTTCCGCACCGCCTGGGCGCCGGCCTTGCGCGACGGCAGCACCAGGTCGAGGACGAAGTTGGAGGCGAAGTAGTAGAGCGCGCAGGCACCGACGCCGATGACGATCGCCAGGAATGCGCCTAAGAGCTGCTGCTCCATGCTTCCTCCCCCCGAAGGACCGGCGCGTCACGCTCCGGACCCATTGGCCAGACGGTACCCACTGGCCCGCTAACCTAGCACCCGTTTGCCGGGTCTTGCCATGACCGGGACCGCGAGGCGGTCCGGGTCCCGGATGGTTCTTGCCCAGGCGACCTCGAGGGCCGCCGGCCTGCTTGCCTGTCTACTTGATCGAGTCCCAGACCTTCTGGATCTCGGTGGTGACGGTGTTGGCGTCCTTGCCGCCGACATAGTCGACCATGCCGGTCCAGAAGGCGCCAGCGCCGATCTTGCCGGGCATGAGGTCCGACCCGTCGAAGCGGAAGGTGGTCGAATCGAGCAGGATCTCGCCCTGCTTCTTCATCGGGTCGTTCGCATAGGCCTCGACATTGACCGTCTTCAGGGGGGTGTGGAATGACGACTGCGCCATCCACACCTCATGGGCGATCGGGGTCTCGAGGAAGTCGATGAAGGCGCGTGCCGCCGGCGTGTCCTTGGTGATCATCGCCAGCGTGCCGGCGCCGAGCACCGGCCTGCCGAGTTCCGGCTTGTCGGCGTAGGGCGGCATGTAGAAGAAGTCGGCATCGACGCCGACCTCGGTGCCCTCGGGGAAGAACGAGGGGATGAACGATGCCTGATGGTGCATGTAGCACTTGGGCGGCGAGGAGAAGAGGCCCTTCGGGCTCTCGCGGAAGTCGGTCGAGACCACCGCGGCGGCGCCGCCGTCGACGAACTTGTCGTTCTTGGCAAACCAGCCGAACTCGTCGATCGCCCCGACCACCTTCGGATCGTTGAAGGGGATCGTGTTGGCCACCCACTCGTCATAGACCTCGGGGGTCTGGGTGCGGAGCATGAGATCCTCGACCCAGTCGGTCGCCGGCCAGCCGGTGGCGCCGCCGGAGCCGAGACCGATGCACCACGGCGTGCCGCCGTCGGCGACGATCTGCTCGGTGAGGGCCTTGAGCTCCTCCATGGTCGTCGGCACTTCGTAGCCGGCGTCCTCGAAGTTCTCCGGCACGTACCAGACGAGGCTCTTCACGTCGATCTTGTAGGGGAAGGCGTAGAAGGTCGGGTTGCCGGCCTTGTCCTTGTAGGTGGCGAGATCGACCCACGACTGACCCGCCGCGTAGTTGTCGAGCAGCCACTGCTTGGTCTCGTCGCCGAGCGGCGTGAGGAAGCCCTTGGAGGCGAGGTCGGCGATCAGGCCCGGCTGGGGCAGGATGGTCACGTCGGCCGGGCTGCCGGCCTGGGTGTCGATGACGACCTGCTGCTCGTAGTTCTCCGAGGAGGAGTACTTGACGTTGATGCCGGTGGCCTCGGTGAAGTAGGCGAGCACGCTGCGGAACAGCGTGTCGTCCTCGCCGCGCCACGGGCCGAAGATGGTGAGCGTCTGCCCGGCAAGGTCGCCATGGGCGGCCTTGAAGTCCTCGAGGCTCTGCCAGTTGAACTGGTCGCCCTCGCCGATGGGGAACACGAAGTCCTGGGCGCTGGCGGCGCCCGCGGTCAGCGCCAGCGCTGCCGTGAAGCCGAGCAGGGTGTTGCGAAGTCTCATCGTGTCGAACCTCCCGTTGTTCGTCAGCCTTGATTCAGGAGGTCGGACGGCGGCATGCGAGGCGACCCGCCCCGATGCAAACATCGCCGGCACTGTCCTTCCTCCCCCAAGCGCCCATCGTGTTTCTGAAATGTCTTGCAGGAACAATTCCAAAGCGCTTTGGAGATCGAGTCTGACTACGAAAGCGAAGCGTGTCAAGCCGGCACCGGGTCTGTCCAGAGATTTCTGTAAACGATTGCATCGTTCAAAGACCTTTGGTTCCGCGAGGATAACCTCGCGCCTCGCGCGCGCCTGCCGGGCGGTTGGCCTGGTTCTGCGGTGGCGAGCGCCGGTTGAACTGCCGCCCATCCCGGTGCCGTCTGCCGCAATACTTGCATCTCTCTCCCAAAGCGCTTTGAATGCGCGACGGGAGGAACTCTGTGCCGTGATCAAGCTGAAGGACCTGGCTGACAGGCTGGGCCTCTCGCCGACCACCGTCAGCCGCGCGCTCAACGGCTATCCCGAGGTGAGCGCGGCCACGCGCGAGCGGGTGCTCGAGGCGGCGCGCCGGCTCAACTACCGGCCGAACGTGAGCGCGCGGAACCTCGCCACCGGGCGGGCCGGGGCGCTCGGCGCGGTGCTGCGCTCGGACCGGAGCCTCCTCCTCGATCCGCACTATGCCGAGTTCCTCGCCGGGCTCGGAGAGCGGCTTGCCGAGGACGAGATGGACATCGTCCTGTGCCCGGCGCGGGGCGACCAGATGGGTCACTATCGCCGCATGGCGTCGGGCATCCGGGTCGATGCGATCGTCCTCTCGAGCCCGGAGCTCACGGACGACCGGGTGGCGCTCCTCGCTGAGCTCGGCATGCCGTTCATCGTCCATGGGCGCACGGCGAGCGAGGCGCCGCATGCGTGGATGGACATCGACAACGAAGGCGCCTTCCGCCACGCCACGCGGCATCTCCTCGACCTCGGCCATACCCGCATCGGGCTGATCAACGGCGACCCGCGCTTCACCTTCGCGCAGCACCGGGAGCAGGGCTATCGCGCGGCGCTGGCGGACCGCGGGCTCGGCGTCGATCCGGGCCTGATCGCGACCGGCCTGATGACCGACGAAGTCGGCTACCGGGCGACGGAGCGGTTCCTCGCGCTCCGGCCGAAGCCGACGGCGCTGCTGGTCTCCTCGATGATGATGGCGCTCGGCGCCTTCCGGGCGCTCAGGGCGGCGGGCCTCGCGCTCGGCACGGACGTCTCGATGATCGCTCATGACGACGTCTTCCCGTTCCTCAACGCCGACCGCATGGTGCCGACGATGTCGACGACGCGGTCCTCGATCCGCTCCGCCGGCACCCGGATCGGCGAGCTCGCCATCGAGATGCTGAACGGTCGGGCGCCCGGCAGCATCCAGGAGCTGTGGCCGGTGGATCTCGTCATTCGCGCCTCGACCGGACCGGCACCGGTGCGCTAGGGTCCGCCGTCTTTCACTCCCCGGGGCTCCTCCATGTCACGACGGCTGCTTGCGGTGATGCTGCTCGCCGGTGCCTTCGCCGGCCCGGCCTCCGCAGAGGACGATCCGATCGATACCAAGCTCGATGCCTGCCTCGGCGACGAGATGTCGACGCAGGGCATGGTCGAGTGCTACGGCGCCGCCTACGAGGCGTGGGACGCGGCGCTCAACGACGCCTACGGCGCGCTGATGAAGACGCTGACCGCGGAGGAGGCGGGCAAGCTGCGCGATGCGCAGCGGGCGTGGATCGCGTTCCGCGACGCCGAGTCGAACTTCCTCGCCAGCCTCATGACGCCCGATCGCGGCACGATCATGCGGATCACCACGAACGCGATGATGACCGACCTGGTCAAGCAGCGGACGCAGGCGCTGCGTTCGCTCGCCGAGCCGTGGGGAGAGTGATGCGCGGCGCATCGGCCGCGCCGGCGCTGATCGCCGTCGACTGGGGCACGAGCAACGTCCGGATGGCGCTGCTCGATGCGGGCGGCCGCGTGCTTGCCGAGACCGGCAGTGACGAGGGCATCGGCGTTGTGCCGGCAGGCACCCATGCC
>JAEVZM010000137.1 GCA_023392225.1 Pseudomonadota bacterium | reverse complement strand
CCGTCCGCGCCGCGGCGCGGAAGCCGTCGGCCACGAATATTGGCTGGCCGATGGCGTGACGATCGGCTTCCACGGCAAGGAAGCGGACGGGGGGCACTTCTTCGGGTCGGTTCGATACGACAACGAGGGGCTGCGGGAGTATCCCTTCCCCATGCAGTCGAAGCACGTTCACTCCAACAGTCTGGATCTCGTCCTCGGCGATGGCAGCGAGAAGGACCGGAGGATCTATGCGTGGCGGATCGATGGTGATTCCATCTCGGTCCCGAGGCCTGTCCTCCGACATGGCTGTTCGTCGTCGGTCCAGGCCCGCCACGTTCATCCCCGCTTCTCGCCGGACTCGAAGCGCTTCATCTATGTGAGCGACGTCGGCGGGGTCGGGAACCTCTACGAGGTCCGGGTGAAGGATGCGCTCGGTGCCGGGAGCCCGCGCCGGCCGCGGGCGGCTGGATAGGGGTTCGGTGGGGCTTGTGTTGAATTGGCGGCTGTTCGGGAGGGGGCCGAAGGTCGACATCGTCACGCCGATGTCGGTCCGCCTCGCCACATTCGGTCTTGCCCGCGCGCCGTCGGATCTGGTTCTTTCCTGCGCTGAACCGGTCGCGCCTTTCGACGGCGATACGCTGTTCTTCGACGTGTTCCATACCGGTGACGACGAGATCGTCTGCCTCGGGCCAAGTCTCGAGGGCGTTGGGCCGGGCGAGCTCGACCTTCGCTTCACCGCGATCGGCGGCGACGGTCCGATCGCGGTCCGCTACGAGCCGCCGCGCCTGATCGAGCAGCCTGTCGGCCGTTTCGTTCTCCGCGCACCAGGGCTCCGCCGCCTGAGGATCGCGGCCGGTGGCGAGCAGGTCGAGGTCCCGCCGCGCCCGCCGTCTGCCGCCATGTTGGCAGGGCACCGGGTCATCATGACCCTCTCGCGGAACAACCCGCTGCCCTGGATCGAGGACTGGGCGTCCTTCCACGTCGCGCGGCAGGGCGCAACTGCCGTCCTCCTCTACGACAACGGCTCGACCGAATATGGCCTCGAGGACATCGCCCGGACCCTTTCGCGGGTCGCCGGGCTTCGTCGGGCCATTGTCGTCCATTGGCCGTTTCCCTATGGGGTCGGCGGAACGAGCGAGACTCCGAGCCGCGACAATTTCTGCCAGACCGGGATGCTCGACCACGCCCGCAGGCACTTCTGCCCGCAGGCTTCGTCGGTGCTCAATCTCGATGTCGACGAACTGCTTCCGCGCCGGGGCAAGGGGATCTTCGAGCAGATCGAGTCGGGCCGTTTCGCCGCGATCCATTTCCAGGGGCTCTGGGTCGAGTGCGACGGCATCGGCGAGCGCTCGCAGGCTCTCGCCGTTCGCCACCGCGACTGCGTCCACGCCTGGCGCAGCCAGCTCGAGACGATTGCCGCGGGCCGGCGCGATGGTCTCTGCCGACCGAAGTGGGCCGCGGTGCCCGCCCGTTGCGGCCCGGACACCGACTGGGGCGTGCACCAGGTCTATGCCGCGACCGAGGAGGCGAAGGCGACGCAGGCATCGTGGCGATCGACCGACGCGTCCTTGCACTACCGCCACTTCCGCCAGATCAATGCCGGCTGGAAGACGGATCGCTGGAAGAGCTCCCAGCCGTTCGACGCGGTCTGTGCACCGGACCGCCGCCTGTCGCGCGAGATGGCGCGGTGGACGTCGCGCGGACCGAAGACCCGCTAGGCTCCGGGCGCGACGGGTGCCATGCAGGCCTCAGCCTCGACGCATTGGCACAGGCGGCCCAGAGAACTTCTCGCGGCCGTCGCTGGCGGAGGGAGAGACACCCGGCTCGAACCTTCTCTGTTTTCCCGCAGGAACTTGCCATGTCTACCTCCCTCAATCGAACTTCCGCCGGATCTCGCCATCGTTCAAAACCGAGCATGCTAAGCCGACCATCGAGGCCTGACGCTGACAGGTGGCGCGACGAATGTCATAGAGCTTTGGGTCGTGTCCCGACGCGTGGTGTAGCTGAGGGTGGTCATCGGCGATTGCCGGTTAGGTTTGGGTTGCGAACGCCAACCTTGACCAGAGAGATCCCCGATGACCGACGAGATGATGAACCTGCGCGGGCTGCTGGAGAAGAGCGCCGACGCGGATGTGCTGCGCGAGATGATCGGCTTTGCCGCCCAGCGCCTCATGGAGCTGTAGGTCGGTGGCCTGACAGGCGCCGGCTTCGGGGAGAAGAGCCTGGAGGGGCTGGCGCAGCGCAACGGCTATCGCGAGCGCGACTGGGAGACGCGTGCCGGCACGGTCGAGTTGCGCACCCCGAAGCTCAGGAAGGGCAGCTACTTTCCCGGCTTCCTCGAGCCGCGGCGCGTGGCCGAGAAGGCGCTCACGGCGGTGATTCAGGAGGCCTACATCCAGGGCATCGCGACCCGCTCGGTCGACGGCCTGGTCAAGGCCATGGGGATGAGCGGCATCTCCAAGAGCCAGGTCAGCCGGCTCTGCGAGGAGATCGACGAGCGCGTGCAGGCCTTCCTCGATCGTCCCATCTAAGGCGACTGGCCCTATCTCTGGATCGACGCGACCTATGTGAAGGTGCGCCAGGCCGGGCGAATTGTCTCGGTGGCGGTGATCGTCGCCGTCGGCGTCAATGGCGATGGCCGGCGCGAGGTTCTGGGCATCGATATCGGCCCCTCCGAGGCCGAGACCTTCTGGACCGCCTTCCTGCGCAAGCTGGCGCGGCGCGGTCTGCGCGGCGTCAAGCTCGTCGTCTCCGACAGCCATGAGGGCATCAAGGCCGCGGTCTCGAAGGTCCTCACCGCGACCTAGCAGCGCTGCCGGGTCCACTTCATGCGCAATGCCCTGGCTCATGCGGGTCGTTCCGGGCGTCGGGTCGTCTCGGCCTTCATCGCCACCGCCTTCGCCCAGGATGATGCGGCCGCCGCCAGCCAGCAATGGCGCAGGGTCGCCGATCAGCTCAGGCCGACCGTCCCCAAGCTCGCGGCGCTGATGGACAACGCCGAGACCGACGTCCTCGCCTACATGACTTCCCGACGCAGCATCGCGCCAAGCTCCACAGCACCAATCCGCTGGAGCGCCTCAACGGCGAGATCAAGCGCCGTACCGAGAGCCTGCCCTCGGCTTGACCCGAGGGTCGTCGGCATCTTCCCGAACGAGGCCGCCATCACAAGGCTCGTCGGCGCCATCTTGCTCGAACAGAATGACGAATGGGCCGTCCAACGCGCCCGCTACATCACGCTGGAAAGCATCGGGCCAATCAGCGATGTCCCATCGTCAGCCTGCCAGCCGTGGCCGCCTGACCAGCCCGGCCAAGCCGGCGAGCGACGGTCAAAGCCGTCAGCTACACCACGCTATGGGACACGACCGAGCTTTGTGACGAATCCCTTGCTTCGCACTCCTTTGTCGTCGCTCATGATGTCAATGACGCATAGCCCCAACGGGGGCGACGCGATGGCGAGGCGCTGTCGCTATACGTATGGCAGGTCCGGACCGAGCCCCAGCAAGTCCGCCTGCGGACCGTGGGAACTTCAGCACCATCACGCCGGGCTCGCTGTCGTCGACCCTCTGGGTCCTCTAACTCAGAAATATTTTGGAACACCGATGTCGACGCGGATTGAGATCCATCGGGGGGAAGCCATAATGTCTCAAATGTTCTGCTACTCTATGTCGGTCGGTCCATGCAATTCAGTGAGGCACGGCGCACAGTATTCTTGTCGGGCTCACGCGATGTCGCGCCGTTCTTGTCGCAAGCTTCCGAAGTTGTCGACCGTGTCGGCACTCAGCCCGACAGTAGCTTAAAGATCGCAACTCCCTATTACTGGGAATTTGCGGAAGATCAAGATCGACAGGCCGTTCGTCTCAGCGATTTGCCGAGATCGACAGACCCTACAGTGCGTGCAGTAGTGTTCATATTCGGAAATCGGCTCGGTGCGCCGATCCCATCGGACCAAGCTCTCCCTCCCGGCTTTTGTTTGCCGGATTTCATCGGATTGGAGGACGGAGAACGAGCCAATACACGGCTGACATATACAGCGTTCGAGTTTATTGACTGGGTATCGGAAAATACACGTCGCAAGAACAATGGCGAATTGCTAATCCCTGGCTTTGTGTACTACGTAAAAGGTAGGCGGGATGAGCGCGATGAACCAGAGCGCTTGCAGAGACTTTGGCTGGATCGATTTTTCCGCCACTACTTCGGAACTACCGCCGACCCGATGCTAGGGCTACGCGCGTTTCAAGCCTTTGAGGCCGAAGCTGATTTTGCATCACTTCTGTTCCGGGATTTGGCGCGAGAGTTCGAAGTGCCCGTCCAGATCCCCTGGCGGCAGGCCCTACGTGGGCTGAAACGCTATGAGGCAGAGGACCGTCGCATTTATTTCGGACGTGAGGCTGAGGTTGAGGAGGTGAGGCGGCGGCTCCTAGCCCCCGCTGCAGAGCGATCCCTACTGGTTACCGGGCCCAGCGGGATCGGGAAGAGTTCCTTCGTGCGCGCAGGAGTGGTCGGTGCTGCTTTGGACAATCGTTTCCACGGAGACGGCTTTGTCATCTGCAGCTGTGTGACCCCGCTAGAATTGCAGCCTCCAGACGGAACGCTGGGCGAGCCGGGCGCGGTCTTGGCGAGGGCGATCAGCCAAGTTCTTGGGTCGAAACGGGTGGATCGGGATTCCTTAGTCCTGCCAGATTTGAATGGCTGGGATATTGATCGCCTGGAAAGGTGGACAGGTGCGCTAGCCGGCGCGGAGCGCGATGCGAGGCCCGAATTTAGGCTTGCGGATGCGCGCTCTACCTTGGTGTTCGTCCTTGACCAGGCGGAACAGGCGCTCGACGCCATTGAAAATGGCGAAGCTGAGGCGGGCTTTTGGATCGAATGCCTGAAGCTCCTACAGAAGCTAACACAGCGCGGAGCCCTGCGGCTTCTATGCGTCCTTGATTCCGAGCGGGTTGACGAATGGCAGGCGCTTGAACTTTGGTCTCCTTCGATGCCGGTTCTCGAACTGGCCCCGCTCTCCGCAGGATCGACTGAAGCGGCGCTTCGAAAGATCACGATCCTGTGCGCGACTTCAAGAGCCGAGGTTCCTCTTGATGCCTTCCTGAGCCAAGCAAAGCAATTGATCGCGGAGCAAGAGGGCGACGCCGCGACAAGCCTACCCCTGCTATCGACAGTGCTGTTGTCCATGTTCGAGGTGGCCGAGAGCAAAAAGAGGCCATTCCCGAATGGCTTGCCGGAAAACTACGTAGTTGATTCAATCGAAGCCATATTTGAG
>JAEVZM010000129.1 GCA_023392225.1 Pseudomonadota bacterium | reverse complement strand
GGCATGGTCAGCACGTCCATGCAGTCGCGGAACGAGAAGGCGACGCCCTCGAGCACGGCCTGGGTCATGTCGGTGCGGCTGGTGCCGCTGTCGAGCCCGGCGAAGGCGCCGCGGATCGCGACGTCGTTGTGCGGCGTCCGCTCGCCGGAGAGGTAGGGCAGGAAGCGCACCGGAGAGGGACCCGCCGGCATGTCGCCGAGCGGGGCGACGAGCTTGCCCGGATCCTCCTCCATGACGTGCGACAGCCATTCGAGCGAGCCCGCCGCCGACAGCGCCACACCCATCTGGTGCCAGGTGCCGGGCACCGCATGGCAGAAGGCATGGACCGCGCCCTCGGGATTGGCGCGATACTGGTCGGCGGTGACGAAGACCACGCCGGAGGTGCCGATGGAGATGAAGCCGGTGCCGGGCGCCACCGCGCCGACGCCGCAGCCAGAAGCGGCATTGTCGCCACCGCCGCCGGCGAGCACCACGCGTCCGCTCATGCCCCAGCGCTCCGCGAGCTCGGGGCGGAGCGTGCCGGTGGCCTCGGAGCCCTCGAACAGCTCGGGCATCGCCGAGCGATCGAGGTCGGTGAGCGCCAGCATCTCGTCCGACCAGGCGCGCTTGGCGGTATCGAGCCAGAGCGTTCCGGCCGAATCCGACATCTCGCTCGCCTTGTCGCCGGTGAGACGGAGGCGGACATAGTCCTTCGGGAGGAGCACGGTCTTCACCTTGGCGAAGACCTCGGGCTCATGGCGCTTGACCCAGAGCAGCTTCGGCGCGGTGAAGCCCGGCATGGCGATGTTGCCGGTGATGCGCTCGCTCGGACCGCTGATCTCCGCCGCTTCCGCCGCCGAGCGTCCGTCGTTCCACAGGATGCAGGGGCGAAGCACCTCGTCCGACGCGCCGAGGAGGGTCGCCCCGTGCATGTGGCCGGAGAGGCCGATGCCCTTCACCGCCGCCATCTCGCGCGGGAAGTCGGCAGCGAGGCCGTCGAGGACGGCGAGACAGGCCGTCCACCAGCTCTCCGGGTCCTGCTCGGACCAGCCGGGATGCGGGCGCGACACCTCGAGCCCCGCGCTGCGGCTGCCGAGGATGTGCTGGTCGCGGTCCATCAGGACCGCCTTGACCGACGACGTGCCGATATCGATTCCGAGATACATTGCGGCGTTCCCTGTCGCCTGCGCGGCCGCCCTCTTACGGGACGTTGTCGCGGATGAAGATGTCTATGCGGATGCGTTCCTGCCCGGCATCGAACGGCGTGTTCTCGCGCTCGGCGATCAGCAGCCGCGTCGCGCTCCGCGCCTCGTGGCCCGGGTCCTGGTTGATGATCGCGTCGATCGTGCCGCGGATCAGATGGCGGCGCGAGAACGCGGTCAGCTCGTGGGCGACGAAGACGACGTCGCGGGCGCGGCCGCTCGCCTCGAGTGCCGCGACCACGCCGCCATTGCCGGCGCCGACATTGTAGAGCCCGACGAGGTCGTCATGCTCGCGCAGCAGTGCCCCCGCCAGCGCCTCGACGCGGTCGTCGTCGTCGCGGCCCTCGCGGACCGGGAGGAGCGAGAGGTCGGGGAAGTCGCGGGCGATGACCTGCTCGAAGCCGATCTGCCGCTCGATGTGGTCGCGGAGCGCCATCGAGCCGGCGATCAGCCCGACCTTGCCGGAACGGCCGGAGACGAAGCGGCCGAGGAGGCTCGCCGCCGTGCGGCCGGCGGCGGCGTTGTCGATGCCGACATAGTGGGCGCGCTGCGAGCGCGGCGCGTCGGAGACCAGCGTCACCACCGTCACCCCGGAGGCGACGAGATCGTCGATTGCCTGCCGCACGGCGGGATGGTCGAGGGCCACCACCGCGACGCCGTCGACCTCGCCCTGCAGGCGGTCGAGCGCGGCCGCGAGCAGGTCGCCATCGAAGACGTCGACATGGGTGACGCCAATCCGGACCCGCTCGTCGGCCGCATAGTCCGCCGTGACCCCGACGCGCTCGGCGAGCGCCTGCATGAAGGCATTGCTGCCCGTCGGCAGGACGAACTCGAAGCGGTGCTCCTGGCCGCGCGCCAGACGGGCCGCCAGGCGATCCGGCCGGTACTTCAGCTGGCTGATGGCCTGTTGCACCCGCTCGGCCGTCCGGGCATGAACCCCGGGGCGCCGGTTGAGGACGCGATCGACCGTGGCGAGGCTGACGCCTGCGGTTCGTGCTACGTCCTGAAGGGTGGTGCGTGCCAAAATGAGTGCTCCCCTCATCCGCTTAGCGCGGGCCGGTGCGGATTGCAATTTGCAGCGCAACGACGGAGCAAGGCAAGGGCTCACCGAGCCGATTTGGCTCAACGATTAGTGCAATTTCTTCAAAGACTTATAATTCGTGATGGGAAACCACCATGCACGAGGCACGACATCACTGGCCATGCAATCGTTTACGAGGCACGCACATCAGACGCAGCCTCATGCAGAACGCTGCGCAACACCGCCCCGCCCCTGCCGCCCGCGCGTGCCAGTGACATCGCCGCCGCAAAGCGCCTACAACAGGGACAACCCAGCCCCACCCCACTTCCATTCCCGTGAGACCATGACCGAGAGCCCCCTTCCCGTCCGCCTCAGCGACTACACGCCGCCCGCCTACCTGATCGACACCGTCCATCTCGACATCGACCTGACGCCGGAGAAGGCGCGGGTGACCGCCCGCCTGGCAGTCCGGCCCGGCGACGGCGCCGACGGCACGCTGAGCCTCAACGGCGACGAGTTGACCTTCGTCTCGGCCGCGATCGACGGCACGCCGGTGCCCGCCGACCGATGCGACGTCCGCGCCGACGGGCTGACCATCCGCGACGTGCCGGCGGGACCGTTCACGCTCGAGATCGTCGCCGAGATCGACCCCGCGGCGAACACCAAGCTGATGGGCCTCTACCGCTCGAACGGCGTGTGGTGCACGCAGTGCGAGGCCGAGGGCTTCCGCCGCATCACCTACTTCCCCGACCGGCCGGACGTGCTCGCCGTCTATACGACGCGGATCGAGGCGCCGAAGGCGGATGCCCCGGTGCTGCTCTCCAATGGCAACCTGATCGAATCCGGCGACCTGCCGGACGGGCGCCACTTCGCCGTCTGGCACGACCCCTATCCCAAGCCGTCATACCTGTTCGCGATGGTCGCCGGCGATCTCGGGGTGGTCGAGGACAGCTTCGTCACCGCCTCGGGCCGCAACGTCGCGCTCCGCATCTATGTCGAGCACGGCAAGGAGGACCGCTGCGGCTACGCCATGGATGCGCTCAAGCGCTCGATGCGCTGGGACGAGGAGGCGTTCGGGCGCGAATACGACCTCGACATCTTCATGATCGTCGCCGTGTCGGACTTCAACATGGGGGCGATGGAGAACAAGGGCCTCAACGTCTTCAACGACAAGTACGTGCTGGCCGACCCGGAGACCGCCACCGACGGCGACTTCGCCGGGGTCGAGACCGTGATCGCGCACGAGTACTTCCACAACTGGACCGGCGACCGCATCACCTGCCGCGACTGGTTCCAGCTCTGCCTCAAGGAGGGCCTCACCGTCTTCCGCGACCAGGAGTTCTCGTCCGACATGCGCTCGCGCGGGGTCAAGCGGATCGCCGACGTGCGGACCCTCCTCGCCCGCCAGTTCCCCGAGGACTCCGGTCCCCTCGCCCACCCGGTGCGGCCCGAGGTCTATTCCGAAATCTCGAACTTCTACACCGCCACCGTCTACGACAAGGGCGCCGAGGTGGTGCGGATGCTGAAGACGCTGCTCGGCGACGACGGCTTCCGCAAGGGCATGGACCTCTATTTCGAGCGCCATGACGGGCAGGCGGTGACCATCGAGGACTTCCTCGCCGCCTTCGCCGACGCGACCGGCACCGACCTTGCCCAGTTCAGGCTCTGGTACTCCCAGGCCGGCACACCCGAGGTCACCGCAACCGGCGCCTACGATGCGGACGCCCGCACCTACAGCCTCACGCTCCGCCAGGCCCTCGCGCCGACCCCGGGCCAGGCGATCAAGCAGGCGATGCACATCCCGGTCCGCTTCGGCCTGGTCGGCCCGAACGGCGCCGACCTCGAAGCCGCGAGCGTCAGCGGCGGCGCGGTCGACGGCGACGTGATGCACCTGACGAGGGAGCAGCAGACTTTCGTCTTCGAGGGGGTCTCGGCGCCGCCGGTCCCCTCGCTGTTCCGCGGCTTCTCGGCGCCGGTGAAGCTCACCATGGCGACCGGCCAGGACGAGCTCCTGTTCCTCCTCCGGACCGACGCCGACGGCTTCAACCGCTGGCAGGCGGCGCAGAGGCTGGCGAACGCCGCGCTCATCGGCGCCACTGCCGCGATCCGCAAGGGCGCGACGGCGACCTACGACACCGCCTTCATCGACGCCCTCGCCGAAGTCGCCGAGAACGAGGCGCTGGAGCCGGCCTTCCGGGCGCAGGTGCTGGCGCTCCCGGCGGAGACCGACATCGCGCGCGAGATCGGCCACGACATCGATCCCGATGCCATCGCCGCTGCGCGGAACGGCCTTCGCGCCGCCATCGCCGACCGCATCGGCCCGCGCCTCGCCGCACTCGCGACGCAGGTGGCGGAGCGCGCTCCGTTCTCGCCCGATGCGGCGTCGGCCGGCCGCCGGGCGCTCGCCAATGTCGCCCTCGACCTGACCACGGGGAGCCGCGACCCGGAGGCGGTGAAGGTCATCGCCGCGCGCTTCCACGCCGCCGACAACATGACCGACCGGCTGGCGGCGCTGGCCACGCTCGCCGCAGGCGTCTTCCCCGAGCGGATCGACGCCTTCGACGCCTTTTACGACCGCTATCGCGCCGACCCGCTGGTGCTCGACAAATGGCTGATGCTGCAGGCGATGGTGCCGACCCCGGCGACGCTCGACGACATCGCGCGGCTCCAGGACCATCCGGCCTATTCGCGCACCAACCCCAACCGCATCCGGGCGCTGGTCGGCGGCTTCGCCGGCGGCAACCAGACCCTGTTCAACCGCGCGGACGGGGCCGGCTATGACTTCGTCGCCGACTTCATTCTCGACCTCGACCGCCGCAACCCGCAGACGGCCGCGCGGCTGCTCACCCATTTCCGCTCGTGGCGCGCGCTCGAGTCGGGCCGCTCGGCGCGGGCAGAGGCGGCGCTCCGCCGGATCGCGGCGGCGACGGAGCTCTCGCCCGACACCCGGGACATCATCACACGGACGCTGGCCTGACCTCGCCGCGCCCGGGGCTTCCCCGGACACGCCATGGCCTGGCGTGTTCCGGCCCCCGGGCTCGTCGCTCCGCCTCGTCCGGAACGCCCCACTGGCGCGACCGGTCATCGTTAACCATTTCTTTCTGGACACCCCATTTTACTTCGATTCAAATGCCCTGATTCGATGGGTGAACAACCCGAGGGGCGCCGAAACATCGCGCAAATCACGGGTGGAAGGGGGCAAGGCATGGCGCGGACAGAGGCGGTCGAGCCGTCTGCCGCCAAGCGGTCGGTGCTGTCGGGATTCCGGCTTCCGCGCAAGACGACCGTGTCGGGCCACGCCCGACTCCTCGCCCGCCCGGCCAACCAGCGCCTGCTTGCCGCCGAGCCCCTCCTCCGCCGGCTGATCCCGATCCTCATCGCCATCTTCCTGGTGATCGTCGGTCTCGCCCGCTTCGTCGAGCTCTACCAGCTCCGCACCGAGCGCGACTACGACGCGCGCGAGACCATGAGCCTCATCGCCACGGTGCTCGCCGGCGCCCTGGGAACGGCGACCGCAGGCGACGACGCCGACGAGGTGACCTTCCTCAACGCGCTCGCCGACTCCCTGCCGCCGGGGGCGACCAGCGACGGGCGGCGCATCTATGTCGCCGACGACAGCGGCCGGATCGTCGCCACCGCGCCACGCGACGCCGACCACGAAGGCATCCCGCTGACCGAGGTCATCGGCGAGGCCCAGCCGCTGACCATCTTCGGCGCCCGCGCCGGGGTGCTCGAGATCACCCTGCCCGACGAGACCGAGGCGCTCGCCACCGTCCACCACATCGCCGGCGGCCCGGCGGCGCTGGCGATCGTCATGCCCGTCGCCAACGTTCTGGACGAGTGGCGCGCCGCCGTCTCGCTCAACGTCGCGATCTTCATCGGCACCAGCGCCATCCTGCTGGTCATCCTCTACGGCTACTTCGCCCAGTCGAGCCGCGCCCAGGAGGCGGACGAGATCTACTCCGCCACCCACGAGCGCTTCGAGACGGCGCTGATGCGCGGCCGCTGCGGACTGTGGGACTGGGACCTCGCCCGCGGCCGCATGTTCTGGTCGCGCTCGATGTTCGAGATCGTCGGCGAGGACCAGCGCGACGACCTGATCGGCTTCGGCGAAGTCCAGCGCATGATCCACCCGGACGACGGCGACCTGATGGCGCTTGCCGAGTCGCTCTACGACAAGGGCGAGGAGACCGTCGACCGTATGTTCCGCATGCGCCACACGGACGGGCGCTGGATCTGGCTGCGGGCGCGGGCCGAGCTGGTCGACCGCGACTCCGGCGAGCCGCACCTGATCGGCATTGCCGTCGACGTCACCGAGCAGATGCGGCTGGTCGAGCGCTCCAAGACCGCCGACATTCGTCTTCGCGATGCGATCGAGACCATCTCCGAGGCCTTCGTGCTGTGGGACTCCGAGAACCGGCTCGTCATGTGCAACTCGAAGTACCAGCAGCTGCACGGCATGCCGGACTCGGCGCTCCTGCCCGGCACCGCCTATGCCGAGGTGATCGCCGCCGGCCGGAAGCCCCTCGTGCGGGCCCAGATCGTCTCCGACGGCCGGCCCGAGGAAGGCGCCCGCAGCTTCGAGCTCCAGCTCGAGGACGGCCGCTGGCTGCAGATCAGCGAGCGGCGGACCAAGGACGGCGGCTTCGTCTCGGTCGGCACCGACATCTCGCAGCTCAAGCGCCACGAGGCCAAGCTGATCGACGGCGAGCGCCGCCTGATGGCGACCATCGCCGACCTCCGCCAGTCGCGCCAGAAGCTGGAGCTGCAGGCCCAGCAGATGGTCGACCTGGCCGAGAAATACGCCGAGGAGAAGGACCGCGCCGAGGATGCCAACCGCGCCAAGTCCGAGTTCCTCGCCAATATCAGCCACGAGCTGCGCACGCCGCTCAACGCCATCATCGGCTTCTCGGAGATCATGCAGTCGGGCATGTTCGGCCCACTCGGCACGGCCAAGTACGAAGAGTACTGCCACGACATCCACCAGAGCGGGGCGTACCTCCTCGGCGTGATCAACGACATCCTAGACATGTCGCGGATCGAGGCCGGCCGCATGGCCCTCGACGCCGAGGAGCTGCTGCTCGACCCGATCGTCGAGGAGTCGATCCGGATCGTGCAGAACCAGGCCGACGCCCAGGAGATCGAGGTGGTTCCCGACGTCGGCGAGAACCTGCGCATGCGCGGCGACCGGAAGGCGCTGAAGCAGATCATGCTGAACCTCCTCTCCAACGCGGTGAAGTTCACCCCGCGCGGCGGCCGGATCACGGTGCGCGCCCGCGCCACCGGCACGGCCGTGACCTTCTCGGTCGAGGATACCGGCATCGGCATCCCCAAGGAGGCGCTGAAGAAGCTCGGCCGCCCCTTCGAGCAGGTCGGCAACCAGTTCACCAAGAACCACCGGGGCTCGGGCCTCGGCCTCGCCATCACCTCCTCGCTCGCCGCCCTCCATGGCGGCACGATGCGCATCCGCTCGCGCGAGGGCCACGGCACCATCGTCTCGGTGCGCCTGCCGGTCGATCCGCCGCCGCAGACCGATGCCCCGCCTCCGGCGCGCGGGACACACCGTCCCGTCCGCGCCTGAGCCTCGCGCCTAGCCTTCGTCGGGCAGCGCCGCGCACAGCGCCTTGAAGGCCGTGAGATCCTTGGCGCCGCCCGAGGGCAGCGGGAAATCGACGCCCGTGCCCTTCACCTTGAGGGTTCCGGCCGCGGCAAGGCTGTCGATGGTGGAGAGGTCGAACTCCGTCGTGTATTCCCACTCGCCGAACATGTGGCTGAACCTGAGTTCCGGGTAGTAGCCCGAGAGCAGCTCCATGCTCTCGTCGCCGTCGCCGATCACCGCGATGGTGATGTCGGCGCCCTCCGCGATCGCCGCTCCGAGGGCAGCCGCATCGACACCCGAGACCACCGCCTGCCAGGGCTCGTCGGCGAAACAGCTCATGGCGAAGCGCCAGAACGGCTCCGGGGACTCGACCTCGCCGGCGTCGAGGACGGCGATGGTGCCGCCGCCGGAGTCGGACGGATAGACGTGCCAGACGTCGGCGGCCTGAGACGCGATGGGTGCGGCGAGAAGCATGGCGAGGGAAAGAGCGGAACGGCGCATCGACGGCATCTCCACTTCGGGGAACATCAGTCAAGCACTCGCGGACGCCCGGCGCTATGACCGGCGCCGCACCACGATCGCCAGCGTCAGGTCGTCGAACGGATAGGCCTCGGGCTTGGCGGCCAGCGCGTCCCGCATGCCGGCATAGAGGCGATCCGCCGCCACGTCGGCTCCGGACTTCGCGAAGCGGAGCACGCCCTCGCGGAGGCTGCTCTCGCTGAAGGCGCGCGTGAAGGCCGTGTAGTCCTTCGCGAAGCTCGCCACGTCCCCGGTCTTCTCAAGCGCCACCTGATAGGGCGACGGTACCGGCGTCAGCCCGCAATGGAGCAGCTCCAGGCGGTCGGCGAGCGGCCCGATGACGGGTGCCGTGGCTTCTGCAGTCGTGCGCGGCACCACCGGGAAGGCGTAGCGGGCATAGATATCGGACGGTATCTCGCCGCCGTCGACCATGTCGAGAATGCAGAGATTCATGAGGTGCATGAGACCGGCCGCACTCACCCGCTACGGCGTCACGGCGCCGTCCGAGCCGAGCATCTGGACGAGAAGCA
>JAEVZM010000126.1 GCA_023392225.1 Pseudomonadota bacterium | reverse complement strand
ATCGGGCGGAACGTCCTTGGGGTCGTAGTAGCGCCAGCCCTGGAACGGACGCTTCGGCTGCCACTCGGTCGGCACCAGCGTCGGCTCGAGGGCCAGCCGGCAGCGCTGGATGCCCTCGCCGTCGGTGAAGACCTGGACGTCGAGCAGCCGCTGGCGGACCTGGACGCTCCCCTTGATCACCCAGTAGAGCGAGCCGCCGTCGAGCAGCTCGGCCACCCGCCGCGGCACCATCCGCGTGACGTGGGCGTGCACCGGCTCGCGACCGGCGCGGCGCGCTTCTGCGGTCCGGTGGTCGATCCAGGCCGCCAGATCCTCGATCGAATCGCAACCGACGCAGAGCTTGATGAGATGGAGAGTCATGCGAGGGACAGTCCCCGGGACGTGCGCCCGGGTCAACCGCGCCGGCGCTTATCCACAATCGGCCGACGGTCCCGCCGGAAAGCGCCCACCCAGGCGGCGCCCAGCCCGTCCAGTGCGCGCCGCAGGCCAACGCGCGTCGAGAACACACCGCGAATCGCCACCGTCTTGGGGCGAAGCGAGCCGTCGGCCTGGCTCTGGAACGCGATGCCGCGGCGCCCGGCGAAATGGCCGAGGACGATCGTCACCGCGACGCCGACGAACAGGCCCGCAACCACGTCGCTCGGATAGTGGGCGCGCACCATCACCCGGCTGACGGCGATGGCGAGCGCGAACAGGACCGCCGCCACCCGGACCGTCCACCGGCCGGGGAAGATCAGGATGAGCGCGGTCGCGGCTGCGGCCGCGGTCGTCGTGTGGCCGGAGGGAAAGCTGACATGCGCATAGTCGAACGAGAACGGCGTCAGCCTATACGGCCCGTCGTGGTGGAAGAGGATCGGCCGCGACCGCCCGATCGTCCACTTGACGATGTTGGTCGTGATCCCGGCAGCCGAGATCGCGATGAAGAAGAAGGCGACCAGGGTGCCGAGCTCCGTCCACGCGGCGGCGATTCGCCGACTCGTGCGGTCCCAGTCGGCAAGGACCAGCGCCAAGCAAAACACTCCGGTCGGGATCAGCAGCCAGTCCGAGCGCCCGAACCGAGTCACGCCCTGGAACAGGTGGCGAAGCGAGCGGGATACCTCGCGCGGCCATGCCGGGGACTGGCCGTCGATCGTGAACAGGAACAGGAGGATGAGCGCCGCGGCGAGCACGGCTCCGGCCACCAGCATCTGCTGGCGACGGCGGCTTGCGAGCGGCGCATGGGGTGCCCGGACGCGAGAAAAGCGCTCGCCGAGGACCGTCAGGTTCCGGGCGAAAGGCAACAAGCGCTTTCCTTCCGGAGGTGCCAGCACCTGAGAACTCGATACGTTCGCTTCGACCTGCAACACTTAGTCCGTTCCATCGGGGAAACAATCAACCATGGGCACCCCGCGTATCAGCAAGATGACGCACCTCCGCGCCCTCCGCCGTTGGGACTGGGCCCTGAACCTGACACCACGCTGAACGCTTGACGCGTCTCCCAGAAACCGCCAGATACCAAGCGATCTGCGGTCGCGGGGCGTAGCTCAGCCTGGTAGAGCACCTGCTTTGGGAGCAGGGGGTCGTAGGTTCGAATCCTGCTGCCCCGACCACAGGCCTTGGGTACTGCACGTCTTTTCAAGAGGTTGGAGCAGAATGCTCGCGCGAATTTTCAGACCGGCAAAGAACGCAATGCAGTCGGGCCGCGGCCATTCGGACCTCTGGGTCCTGGAATACGAGCCCGAGGCGCCGCTCAAGGTCGATCCGCTGATGGGATACAACTCGACCACCGACATGCGGCGGCAGATTCACCTCGAGTTCGCCACGAGCGCCGAGGCGATCGCCTATGCCGAGCGCAACCATATCCCGTACCGGCTGTTCGAGGAGCACGACCGCGGCCCGAAGCGGTTCTCCTACTCCGACAACTTCCGCTTCAACCGTCCGCAGCCGTGGACGCACTGACGGCCCCGTAGCTCAGCGGATAGAGCAGTAGCCTTCTAAGCTATTGGTCGCAGGTTCGATTCCTGCCGGGGTCGCCAACACTTGCCGGCGTTCCTTACGGCGACGCCATCCTTCCCGGCGCGACGAACAGGGAGGCCAGGACGACGATGCGCACCGGTTCATGGCTCCTGCGCATCGAAGGCGGCCGCCGTACCCTCGTCGCCGGCAACCGTGTCGAGCGCGGCGAAGGCTTCTTCGCCGAGGGTGCATGGACCGGCCCCTATAGCGCCGCCGGGCTCCGCCGCGCCGACTTCGTCTGCGGCTCCGGCGGCGTACTCGATGGCCCGCTCGTCCACGTCGTGGCGCCGTCCCATTCCGTCGAGGGCATCTACTGCTTCGTCGGCGAGGAGACCGTGCTCGTCTCCAACTCGGCCCATGCGATCTTCGCCGCCTGCCCCGAGGCGGCGCCGCCCGACCACGAGGCCGTGCTCGACCGCATGCGCTCGGCGCGGGACGGCGTAGAGGCCTATGACCGGCTTTTCTACGAGGTGGATCGCGGCCGGATGCTCCGCTTCGTCTTCGCCGGCTTCTCCATCGATACGCGCGACCTGACGATCCGGGAGCACGCGCGCCCGGCCCTCGCGACGACGTTCGGGACCTACGAGGCGTATCGCGACGCCCTGCTGGCGACGCTGCGCGCGCTCCAGGACAACGCCACCGCGGCCGGTCGCCTTCGCCCCTATCGGCGCGTCATCACCACCTGCAGCGCCGGCTATGACAGCGTCGCCTGCACCGCCCTCGCCGCCCAGCTCGGTGCGGTCGACCTGCTCAGCCTCGCCCACGCCCGTGGCAGCCGTGACGACAGCGGCCGCCCCACGGCGGACGCCCTCGGCCTCAACTGCCTCGAGTTCGAGCGTCCCGGGCTCGACAGCGAGCGAGCCGAGGGCAAGGAGACCTGGCTCGATATCGATCGCCTGCCTGCCACCGGCTACGACGACTTCCTCGCCACGCTCGGCTCCTCGGAGGACCTCTTCTTCGCCGCCTTCGAACCGCACCTTCGCGATGCGCTCGTCCTCACCGGCTTCCACGGCGACAAGGCCTGGCACCCCGGCTGCCCGAGCGGCGCGGAGATCGTGCGCGGCGACAACAGCGGCTCCGGCCTCGACGTGTTCCGCCAGCGCGTCGGCTTCGTCCACGTCCCGGTACCGTTCATCGGCATCGAGCAGCACGAGGCCCTCGCCCGGATCGGCGCCGACCCGGAGATGGCGCCGTTCGCCATCGGCGGGAGGTACGACCGGCCCATCCCGCGGCGGATCGCCGAGGAAGCCGGCGTCCCGCGCAAGGCCTTTGGCGTCCGCAAGTCGGCCGGCTCGGTGCTCCTCGCCGGTGCCGGGGAGCGCCGCGCCCTGGCCAGCGAGGCACTGGTCGCGACCTATCGGCGGGACCTCGCCACCGCCATTCCCATCGACATGGCCGCTGCCTCCCGTCCCGCGGCCGGGGAAGCCGTGGCGGCGGAAGCCGAGGCATCGCGGGCCGACTTGGAGCG
>JAEVZM010000085.1 GCA_023392225.1 Pseudomonadota bacterium | reverse complement strand
CGCTCCACATGACCGACGCCGACGGCACCCGCCGGCCGCTCGACGCCGGACGCCTCGCCGCGATCGTCGCCGAGGCCTGCGCCGGGCTCGACGGTACCGACCCCGCCCCGATCCTCGCCGAAGCGACCCGCAATCTCTATGACGGCATCTCCGCGGACGAGCTCTCGCTGGCGCCGATCCTCGCCGCCCGCACCCTCGTCGAGACCGAGCCGAACTACGCCTATGTCAGCGCCCGGCTGCTGCTCGACCGGCTGCGCCGCGAGGTGCTGAGCTACATCGCCGGCCGGCCCGACCAGGCGACCCACGCCGAGATGAGCGGACGCTATGCCGCGTACTTTCCCGCCTTCATCAAGGCCGGCATCGCGGTCGAGCGGCTCGACCCCGAGCTCGCCCGCTTCGACCTCGAACGGCTCGCCAAGGCGCTGAAGCCCGAGCGCGACCTCGACTTCCAGTTCCTCGGCCTCCAGACCCTTTATGACCGCTATTTCCTGCAGGAGGGCGGCGTCCGCTACGAGCTGCCGCAGGCCTTCTTCATGCGCGTGGCGATGGGGCTGGCGCTCCGCGAGATCGACCGCGAGGCGCGCGCCATCGAGTTCTATGACCTGCTCTCCTCGTTCGACTTCATGGCCTCGACGCCGACCCTCTTCAATGCCGGCACCACCCGGCCGCAGCTCTCTTCGTGCTTCCTCACCACCGTCGCCGACGACCTCGACGGCATCTTCAAGGCGGTGAAGGACAATGCGCTGCTCGCCAAGTACTCCGGCGGCCTCGGCAACGACTGGACGCGGGTGCGCGGCCTCGGCGCGCATATCAAAGGCACCAATGGTGAGAGCCAGGGCGTCGTGCCGTTCCTCAAGGTCGCCAACGACACCGCCATCGCCGTCAACCAGGGCGGCAAGCGGAAGGGCGCCGTCTGCGCTTATCTCGAGACCTGGCACATCGACATCGAGGAGTTTCTCGACCTTCGCAAGAACACCGGCGACGACCGCCGCCGCACCCACGACATGAACACCGCCAACTGGGTGCCGGACCTGTTCATGGAGCGCGTCGTCGCCGACGCGGAGTGGACGCTGTTTTCGCCCGACGAGGTGCCGGAGCTGCACGACCTCCATGGCCAGGCGTTCAAGGCCGCCTACGAGAGGCGCGAGGCCGAGGTCGCCGAGGGCCGGATCAGGGTGTTCCGGACGGTGCGTGCCGTCGAGCTGTGGCGGCGGATGCTGACCATGCTGTTCGAGACCGGCCACCCGTGGGTCACCTTCAAGGACCCCTGCAACATCCGCTCGCCCCAAGGGCATGCCGGCGTGGTGCATTCGTCCAATCTCTGCACCGAGATCACGCTCAACACTTCCGACGACGAGGTCGCCGTCTGCAATCTCGGCTCGATCAACCTCCCCGCCCATGTCACGCCGGCCGGCCTCGACGACGACCGGCTCGCCCGCACGGTGAAGACCGCGGTGCGGATGCTCGACAACGTCATCGACATCAACTTCTACACGATCCCCGAAGCCCGTCGCTCGAACCTCCGGCATCGCCCGATCGGGCTCGGGCTGATGGGCTTTCAGGATGCACTGCAGGCGCTCCGCATCCCCTACGCCTCGGACGCCGCGGTCGCCTTCGCCGACGAGAGCATGGAGGCGATCTCGTTCCATGCCATCTCGGCCTCGGCCGATCTCGCCGGCGAGCGCGGGCGCTATCCGAGTTTCGACGGTTCGCTCTGGTCGGAGGGGATTCTGCCGATCGACTCGCTCGAGCTGCTGGCGGAGTCGCGCAGTGGGCTCGACCTCGACCGCACGAGGCGGCTCGACTGGGCGGGGCTGCGCCAGCGCGTCAGGCGCGACGGCATGCGCAACTCCAACGTCATGGCCATCGCGCCGACGGCGACGATCTCCAACATCTGCGGCGTATCGCAGTCGATCGAGCCCGCCTACCAGAACCTCTACGTCAAATCGAACATGTCAGGCGACTTCACGCTGGTGAATGCCGCCCTCGTCGCCGACCTCAAGGACCGCGGCCTGTGGGATGCGGTGATGGTCTCCGACCTCAAGTATTTCGATGGCTCGCTCGGACAGATCGACCGCGTACCGGACGACCTCAAGGCGCTCTATGCCACTGCCTTCGAGATCGATTCCGCCTGGCTGATCGAGGCTGCGGCGCGGCGCCAGAAGTGGATCGACCAAGCCCAGTCGCTCAATCTCTACATCGCCAATCCTTCGGGCAAGACGCTCGACGCGCTCTACCGGCTGGCGTGGCAACGGGGCCTCAAGACCACCTACTACCTCCGCTCGCGCGCGGCGACCCATGTCGAGAAATCGACGCTGAAGGGCATCGACGGCAAGCTCAACGCCGTCTCCGCTGCTGCTCCCACGGCCGCCGCGCCGATCCTGGTCGGCACCGCGCCGAACGCCTGCGCCATCGACGACCCCACCTGCGAAGCCTGCCAGTAGACCTCAGGACAGACCTTTCGAACTGCACGGAGCCCGACAATGTCCCTCGACTGGTCCGAACCGGCCAAGCCTGCCGCACGCCCCATCCACCCCGCCATCCCCGCCGTACCGGAGACCACGACGCCCGACGCCACCGGCCTTGGCACGATCGAGCGCGGCGGGGCGCGGGTCCGCGTCGACGACAAGGCGATGATCAACGCCCGCGCCGACGTCAACCAGCTGCTGCCGCTGAAGTATCGCTGGGCCTGGGAGAAGTACCTCGCCGGCTGCAACAATCACTGGATGCCCACCGAGGTGTCGATGCAGGCCGACATCGCCCTGTGGAAGTCGAAGGACGGGCTGACCGCGGACGAGCGCCGGGCGGTGAAGCGCAACCTCGGCTTCTTTGCCGCGTCCGAGAGCCTCGTCGCCAACAACATCGTGCTGGCGATCTACCGCCACCTCACCAATCCGGAGTGCCGGCAGTACCTCCTCCGCCAGGCCTTCGAGGAGGCGGTGCACACCCACACCTTCCAGTACATCGTGGAAAGCCTCGGGCTCGATGAGGGCGAGCTGTTCAACATGTATCGCGAGGTGCCCTCGATCACCGACAAGGCGGCCTGGGCGCTGGCCCATACCCGAAGCCTCGACGACCCGGCCTTCCGCACCGGCACGCCGGAGACGGACCAGGCGTTCCTCCGCGACCTCGTCGCCTTCTACGTCGTCTTCGAGGGTATGTGGTTCTACACCGGCTTCGCGCAGATCCTGTCGCTCGGCCGGCGCAACAAGATGGTCGGCATCGCCGAGCAGTACCAGTACATCCTCCGCGACGAGTCGATTCACCTCAACTTCGGCATCGACGTCATCAACCAGATCAAGGCTGAGAACCCGGGCCTCTGGACGCCGGCCTTCCAGGACGAGCTGCGCGCGATGCTGCACGAGGCGGCGGCGCTGGAGGCCGCCTATGGGCGGGACACCATGCCCCGCGGCTTCCTCGGGCTGAACGCGGCGCTGTGCGAGACGTACATGCACTTCATCGCCAACCGCCGCTGCGCGCAGCTCGGCCTCGCCCCGGTCTTCGCCGAGGCCGAGAACCCGTTCCCGTGGATGAGCGAGGCGATGGACCTCAAGAAGGAGAAGAACTTCTTCGAGACCCGGGTGATCGAGTACCAGAACGGCGGTGCACTCGCCTGGGATTGAGCCGGGGAGCCTCGACCGAAGGCCCATCCCACCGCGAAGCCGGACGACTCCACAGGCCGGCAGAGGCGGGCGGCGCAGCCCTATCCAGGCCCCTGGCCAAAGCGCCGCTCGCGTCCGTCGCGCAAGCGGATCAGTAGGCGTTCTCGCCCTTCAGCACGGCGAGCGGGGTCAGCATCAGGATGTAGAGGTCGAACAACACCGACCAGTTCTCGATGTAGTAGAAGTCGTAGCGCAGGCGCTTCTCGACCTTCTCGGCGGTGTCGGCGATCCCGCGCAGTCCGTTGACCTGCGCCCAGCCAGTCACGCCCGGCTTGACGCGATGGCGCGCGAAGTAGCCGTCGACCACCTGCTCGAAGAGCTTGTTGCTGACGATCCTTCCTTCCACGGCATGGGGGCGCGGCCCGACGAGGGAAACATTGCCCTTGAACACGACGTTGAAGAGCTGCGGCAGCTCGTCGAGGCTGGTCCGCCGGATGAAGCGGCCGACGCGGGTAACCCGCGGATCGTCGCGCGTGACCTGCGTGAGGGCCTTGTGATCGGCGAGATCGGTGAACATCGAGCGAAACTTGTAGACCTCGATGACCTCGTTGTTGAAGCCGTAGCGCTTCTGCTTGAACAGCACCGGACCGCGGCTCTCGAGCTTCACCGCCAGCGCGACCGCGCCCATGACGGGAAGGGCGAGCAACAGGATGAGCGCGCCCAGGATCCTGTCGAAGAGCCACTTGCTGACGTGGTTCCAGTCCGCGATTGGGTTGTCGGCGATGTCGAGAAACGGGATGCCACCGACAAACGAATAGGTCCGGTCCCGGAAGCGCAGCGCCGAGTTCTGCGCCGACAGCTTGATGTCGATCGGCAGGACCCAGAGCTGCTGCAAGATGGTCAGCACGCGCTTCTCGGCGGTAAGCGGGATGGTGACGATCAGAAGGTCGATCCGCGCCTTCCGCGCGAAGGTCACCAGCTCCGGGATGGTCCCGAGCTTGGGATAGCCTCTGACCACCGCCGGCGAGCGATCGTCGTCACGGTCGTCGAAGATGCCGCAGATCCGAACGTCGGGCGCGGCCTGCAGCGCAAGGATCAGCTCTTCGGCGCGGGCACCGCCACCAACGATCACGGCGCGCCGCTCGAACAGCCCCTTCCGGGACCAGGACCGCAACTGGGCCGAGACTGCGATACGGAACGCGACGAGCCCGGCGAAGCCCGCAGCAAACCACGCGATGAACCAGCCACGCGAGAAATCCGGTGCCGAACGCGTGAGAAAGACGGCGACGGCCAGCGTCGCGAAGATGCTCAGCCAGATCACGAAAATTCGGGAGATCTGCGCGCCAAGAGGCCGGGCGGGGGCGAAGCTATAGAGACCGCCGGACTGCGCGAGCGCGGCAAAGATCGTCACGGCGCCGAGAAGAGCCAGGCCATAGGGCCAAGGATAGCGCTCGGCCGGCTCGACAACGGCGAGCACCATGAGGATTCCCATGCCGGCGATGATCACGCCCTCGCCGATGCGAACGACGCCGCTGACGATCGCGCGGGAGATGGAGCGTCTCGACAGCGCGGCAGCAGCCGCCTCCGCGGCAGGGCTCAGCGACCCCGGCTCACCGTGCAGATCGGGAATCTCGACTGGTTTGGAGTCGATTGCGCGTTGCGCGATGTCACCGCTTCCGTCAGCACTCATGTCCGTAACCGCACTCATTGCAACTCAGTCCCCCGCTACCTGATGCCGCGTGTCCGCCATCTGCTGACCCGTCGCGGCATCCGTGCGTTGTGGATGTATGTATCAACCCCAGATTCGACAATGAGACTATGCGCCAGGTCACACCCGTCATGGTTGCTTCGAGCAGGAACACTCAATCACAGTACAAATGAGCGGCACCCGTCAATCGGCAAAGAGGCGCGGCAGCTTCGCGCGGCATCGGCCTTCCGTTCGCCACGCCTTCGCCAAGGACATCAAACGAAAAGGAAGTCGTGGGCATCGAGGCTGCCGATCTTGACCTTGGCCAGGAACACCGAGTCATCCCCGGCCTGGATCAGCACGCCGTCCTTCTGCGCGGTCATGGCGCTCTGCAGCTCGGAATAGGACGCGAAGATGCTCTTGTCGAACTGGATCGTGTCCTTTCGAGGGTCGAAGTCGTTGATCCGGTCATTTCCGAAGTTCTCGTTGAAGACGAAGATGTCCTTGCCACCGCCACCCTTCAGCACGTCGTCGCCCGTGCCGCTCACCAGCTTGTCCTTGCCGCCGCCGCCGAGGAGCTTGTTGTCGCCGGCAACGCCGAAGAGCTTGTCGTTCGCCTTGAGGCCCTTGATGAGGTCGTCGCCGTCGCCGCCGACCAGCACGTTCATCGCCTTCGACCCGAAGATCTTCTGGCCGAGAGCGTAAGGCGTGGGGGGAACCGTGGTTCCGTCGAGGGCGACGTCGCC
>JAEVZM010000025.1 GCA_023392225.1 Pseudomonadota bacterium | reverse complement strand
GTACCGGCTTCACCACGCTCGGGCTCCGCCCGAGGATCCAAGCCGGCAGAATCTCCTTCTCGCGCTCGTCGAGCTCGGTGCCCGAGCTGCCGACGAGGTAGAGCACCTGCTCGCGAAACACTTCGGCCAGGCGCTCGGGCGTATCGGTGGTCGAGAACACGTGGCCCTTGAGCGCCAATCCCTTCACCACGAACAGCACCTGCCGCCGATTGACGTTGCGGCCGGCGGCGATCAGCTTGTCGGTGACGTTCTCGGCGGTCTTCTGGAAGTGGTAGCCGTTCTCGCCGATCTCCTGGGCGAGCAGGCGGAACAGGTCGGCGAAGGTGCGCGGCGAGAACATCGGCACGTTGGTGGCCGAGTGGATCTTGCGCGCCAGGGCCTCGATATCGGCCCGGTCGGGCGCCGCAGCGGCGGTGGCCGGAGCCTCGCCAGCATCGGTTTCCGCCTCGGATTCGGCGGTCGCCGGCCTGTCGTCGAGGCTCTCGCCGGCGAGCACCGCGGCGAAGCGCTCGGCATCGACCAGGGCGTCGGTGATCGCCTTGTAGGCACCGCTCACCGCCTCGTCGCCATAGATCACGGTGCTGCGATTGTGCGCCCTGAGACGCAGGAGCACGGGGGTGAAATCGGCATCGGCGGACAGGAGGATGAACTCGTCATAGCCCGCCGGATGGTCGAGCGCGTCGAGCGTGTCGATCACCATGTGCAGGTCGGCGGCGTTCCGCTTGCGACCGGGCTGCTGCGGGCAGTCGACGACCTCGAAGCCGCTGGCGATCAGCGCCGAGCGGTGCAGGCCAAGCAACCCGGGATCGGCATAGCAGCGGCGGATCAGCACGCGTCGCCGCGCACCGTTCTCCGACGCCGGCACGATCAGCTTGCCGCTCTCGATCGCCGACACCCAGGCCACGGAGGTCTGGGCAAGGCGCTCGGCGACGTCGCCGTTCTCGTCTTCCTGGCTGCGGTGGAAACTGTCGTAGTCTACGAACAGCGCACTCTTGATCGTTTCAGCCATCATCCTCGCTCGAGCGTCACCCCGCCCGGATCCGACGTTTGAGAGCCCACCAGCCGGCCAATATGCTTAGCCGCTTCGGGCCTGACTGTCTCGCCTGATTTTCGCGTCGTCGGGCCGGTCCGCAATCATCCGCGGCCCCGCGCCGGGATGCAAGACCCCAGCCGCGGGGGTCCGGAGCGGCCGCCTAGAAGTTGTCCTTCCGGGTGCGGATCTCGCCGAACACCTCGGCCTGGGTGGCATTCGGCATGCCGAGCAGGTCGCGCACCGCCGGCTCGTCGACGCGCAGGAACGGGTTGGTCCGCTTCTCGAGGCCGATGGTGGTGGGCAGGGTCGGCTTGTCCTCGGCGCGAAGCGCATCGACCTCGCGGGCGCGCACGATCAGGTCGCTGTTGGCGGGCTCGATGGTCAGCGCGAAGCGGGCATTGGCCTTGGTGTATTCGTGGCCGCAATAGACCACCGTGTCGTCGGGCAGCGCCAGCAGCTTCTCGAGCGAGCTCCACATCATCGGGAAGGTGCCCTCGATCACCCGCCCGCAGCCCAGCGAGAACAGCGTGTCGGCGACGAAGGCGACCTTGGCCGCGGGGATGTAGTAGCTGATGTGCCCGAGGGTGTGGCCGGGCGTCTCGAGCACCTCGATGGCGTACTCGCCGAACTTAAGGACGTCGCCCTCCTTCACCGTGCGGTCGATCCCGGGAATCTTGTCGGCCTCCCCGGCGGGACCGATGACCGTGCAGCCATAGGCCTGCTTGAGCGGCAGGATGCCGTCGACATGGTCGGCATGGTGGTGGGTGACGAGGATCTGGTCGAGCTTCCAGCCGTGCTCGGCGAGCTTGTGCTTCACCGCCTCGAACTCGGGAGCGTCGATCGCCGCGGTGAGGCCGGTCTCGGTATCGTGGATGAGTACCCCGAAATTGTCGCTCAGGCACGGGAACTGGTCGATGATCAGCGTCATGGGGTGGCTCGCCTCCGTCTCGGGTCTCGATTCCTGCCCCTGCCTAGCATCACGGGGCTTCGTTCCGCCACCGCCACGTCTAGAATGGATCCATGTATCTCGATGTCGTCGATCTTCGCGCCTTCTACGCCGAGCACCTGGGCGAGGTGGCGGCCAGCCTGATCGGGGCGCGGCTGCACAAGCACTGGCCCTCGCTCCAGGGCGAGCGCCTGCTCGGGATCGGCTATGCCACGCCGTATCTGCGCATGCTGGCGGGCGACGCCGAGCGGGCGATCGCCTTCATGCCGGCGGTGCAGGGGGTGGTCAACTGGCCGCCCGAGGGACCGAACGCGGCGGCGCTGGTCGCCGACGACGCGCTGCCGCTGCCCGACGCGATGATCGACCGCGTGCTGGTGATCCACAGCCTCGAGATGTCGGAGAGCCCGCGCGAGCAGCTCCGCGAGATCTGGCGGATCCTCGCCCCGGGCGGACGGGTCCTCCTCGTGGTGCCCAACCGGCGCGGCATCTGGGCCTGGGCGGAGAAGACGCCGTTCGGCTACGGCCGGCCGTTCACCCGCGGCCAGCTGACGGCGCTGCTCCGCGAAACCATGTTCTCGCCGCTCGGCTGGTCGGAGGCGCTCGCCGCGCCGCCCATCCGCCGCCGCCCCTGGCTGCGCTCCGGCCGGAGCTGGGAGCAGATCGGCACCGCGCTCTGGGGAACCTTCGCCGGCGTGATCATCGTCGAGGCGACCAAGCAGCTCTACCAGGGCATCCCGGCCCGTATCCGGGCCCGGCCG
>JAEVZM010000435.1 GCA_023392225.1 Pseudomonadota bacterium | reverse complement strand
GCATCACCTGTCGCCCACGGTTTGCCAGATGCAAGGCGGTCGACAATCCGGAAAATCCCCCACCGATGACGACGACATCGGCTTGCGTGTCGCCTTTCAAAGCCGGCGCGATTTCCCGATGAGGCGTTACGGCGGCCCAGATGGATTTGGGCCATTCAATCTGCATATTCCCGTTTTTGCTCATGCTGCATTTCCGGCAAGGACAGGCGGCGTCCAGTTTCGTCCGGGGATCGAGGCGAGGAGCTTCCGCGTGTAAGGATGTGTCGGGTTAGAGAATACCGTGGCCGTGGGGCCGATCTCCACGATCTTGCCCTTCTCCATGACGGCCACGCGATCGCAGAGCTGTGCGGCTACGCGCAAATCATGGGTGACGAAAAGAAGAGATAGCGAGAGTCGGTCACGCAGGTCCGCTAGCAGCTTCAGCACCTGCGCCTGTACGGAAACATCGAGCGCCGAAACGGGCTCGTCCGCTACGATGATCTTGGGATTGAGCGCCAGTGCGCGGGCAATGCCTATGCGCTGGCGCTGACCACCGGAAAACTCGTGCGGATAGCGCTCCGCCGCAGCGGGGCTGAGCTCGACCAGCGACAGCAACTCCCGCGCCCGCGCCCGCGCTTTCTCCGGATCCTCACCGTGAACGATGGGGCCCTGAGCGATGAGATCGACCACGCGCTTGCGCGGATTGAGCGAGGCCATCGGGTCCTGGAAAACCATCTGGACGTCCCGCCGCAGGGTGCGCAAGTCGCGGCGCGTCGCTTTCAGCACATCGCTTTCACCGAGCCTGACCGAGCCGCCGTCTGCCTAGAGCAGGCGGGTGACGCAGCGCGCGACCGTCGTTTTTCCTGAACCGCTTTCGCCGACGATGCCGAGCGTTTCGCCCTTGCGCAGATCGAACGACACATCGTCGGCGGCAACAACGGCATTGCGGCGGCGCCCGAACAGGCTACGTTTTGGCTTGAATGTCTTTTTCAGGTTCGCGACTCGTAATACCGAGGGGGCGCCGGAGAAGTCTTTGGGCTTTGGTGGGCGGAGATCCGGTACGGCTGCGATCAGGGCCTGCGTGTACGGATGGCGCGGCCGGTTGAGCACCTCGGATGCCGGCCCCTGCTCCACCAGCTCGCCTTGGCGGAGCACGGCCACGCGATCCGCAATTTCGGCCACGACACCGAAATCGTGCGTAATGAACAGAACCCCTGTGTCGAATTTGGCCTGCAGCTCGCGGATGAGCCTGAGCACCTGGAGCTGCGTGGTGACATCGAGCGCTGTCGTGGGCTCGTCCGCGATGATCAGCTTCGGCTGCAGCACGAGTGCCATGGCGATCATCACGCGCTGGCGCTGGCCGCCGGAAATCTGGTGCGGATAGGCGTTGACAGCCGATGCCGGATCAGGAATGCGCACCTGCTCCAGGATGTCCAGAACGCGCGCGTGCCGCTCCTTTCTGGAAAGGTCCGTATGGAGCCGCAGCACCTCGTCGATCTGCCAGCCGACCCGCTTTTGCGGATTGAGCGCCGTCATCGGCTCCTGGAAGATCATGGACATGCGGCTGCCGCGCAGGGCCCGCATTTGCTTTTCGGAAAGCTGGAACAGGTCCTGCCCCTCGAAGCGCACCGTTCCGGCCGTCACGCGCACATGCGGCTCGGGCAGCAGGCGCATGACAGCGGAGGCCGCCAGAGACTTGCCCGATCCGCTCTCGCCCACGAGACAGACGATCTCCCCTGCATTCACGCTGAGGTTCATGTCGTCGATCGCCAGCGGCCGGTCAGCGCCTTCCGGCAGCGCGATCTGCAATCCCTCGATCTCGAGAACGGGGCCTGTTGTCTGCTGCTTGCTCATGACTTTTTCTGACGTGGATTAACAGCCTCGTTGAGACCTTCTCCGATCAGGCTGAAGCCAAGCACCGTAACGATGATCGCGATGCCGGGGATGGCGGCACAATAGAAGTCCGTTCGCAGCACCGATCGACCCATGCCGATCATGTTGCCCCAGCTCGCATAATTGGGATCGCCGAGCCCGAGAAAGGCGAGTGCGGATTCCATCAGAATGGAGATGGCCATGATGACGGAGGCGAAGACGATCACCGGCGGCAGCGCATTCGGCAGAATTTCCCGAAAGATGATCGCCGCGTCGCCGACGCCCAGATTGCGCGCCGCCTCGACGAACTCGCGCCCGCGCAGTGAAAGGAATTCGGCACGTACGAGCCGCGCGGGCGCCGTCCAGGACACGATGCCGATCGCAATGATCATGTTCTGCAAGGACGAGCCCATGATGGCGACGAGCGCCAGCAGCAGCACGAAATTCGGTATCGTCTGGAAGGCTTCCGTGATCCGCATCAAGGCATCGTCGATCCAGCCACCGAAGTAGCCGGAAATGGAGCCGACGAGAATGCCGATGCTGATTGCGAAAAAGGTCGAAACGATACCGATCAGCAGCGACGTGCGTGCGCCATGGAAGATACCGGCCAGAATATCGCGCCCAAGCTGGTCGGTGCCGAGTGGCGTGAGCCAGCTGGTGAACGGCCGAATGAGCGGCTCGCCCGCGCGCCGTAATGGATCATCCGGCTCTATCAGGCCTGCCGTTGCGGCCATGGCCAGGACGAGTACGAGCAGTACGAGCCCCAGAACCGCGGCCTTGTTGCGCCTGTATCGCTGCCACAGAACAACCCAGCCGGAGACCGGCGCCGCAGAGATGCCGATGTCCACCGTGGTCATGACAGTTCGATCCGCGAGTCGAGGCTGGCGTAGAGCAGGTCTATCAGGAAGTTCACGACGATGACGACGATCGCGCTCAGGAAGACGAGCCCCATCAGCATGTTCATGTCACGCTGGATCACGGCCTGATAGGCGAGCTGCCCGAGACCAGGGATCGTGAACATCGTCTCGATCACCACCGATCCGCCGAGAATTGTCGAGAACTGAACGCCCAGCAGCGTAATCAC
>JAEVZM010000703.1 GCA_023392225.1 Pseudomonadota bacterium | reverse complement strand
CCTCAGGGCAGGGCGATGCCGGCGCGACGGCCGGCGACGCGGGGCGGGGCGACGGCGGCTACTGCACCGGCGCGTTGTTGCGGGCGGCGGCCGCGGCGCGGAACTCGGCAGCCTTCGACGCGGCTTGGCTGGCCGGGACGAGGACATAGCCGCGGCTCGCCATGCAGCCGCGGTCGGGCTCTACGCTGCCGGCGGCGGTACAGGCGGCCTTGTCGGATTCGAAGATCACGGCGAGCGACGGATTCTCGCGGCCCGACTGGCCATCGGAGCGCACCCAGACCCCCTGCTCGACCTTGGGCGTGCCACCGCCGCCACCACCGCCTCCGCCGAGGCTGAGGCAGCCCGAGAGCAGCGCGCCCAGCACCATGACCAATACGATTCGCAAGACTCGACCCCTGTTCCTTAGTATCCCGCCGCCGCAACTAGCACGGGGGATGCGGCGAAAAGGCGGCAATGCCGCGGCGGCTCACGCCTCGAGCCGGTCGATGAACCAGCGCGTCAGCTCCACCCAGACCTGATCCTTCTCGGCGGCATCCTCGACCCCGTGGTCGATGTTGGGGTTGTCGTTGACCTCGACGACGAAGATGCCGTCCTGGGTCTCCTTGATGTCGACGCCGTAGAGCCCATTGCCGATCAGCTGCGCGGCGCGGAGGCCGACATCGACCACCGCAGGCGGCGCCTCGCCGAGCGAGGGGGTGTGGAAGCCGCCCTCGACCGGCTTGCCGCCGGGATTGTGCTTGAGGATCTGCCAGTGCTTCTTGGCCATCATGTACTGGCAGACGAACAGCGGCTTGCCGCCGAGCACGCCGACCCGCCAGTCGAACGAGGTCGGCATGAAGGCCTGGGCGAGCAGGAGGTCGGTGTCCTCGTACCACTCCTTGAACAAGGCCAGGAGCTCGGCGGCGTTGTCGACCTTCTTGACGCCGCGGCTGAAGGACGAATCCGGCACCTTCAGCACCATCGGGAAGCCGAGCTCGTCGGCGGCGCGGGCGAGATCCGGCAGCCCGGCGATGATGACGGTCGGCGGCACGGCGATGCCGTTCGCGGTCATCAGCTCGTGCAGGTAGATCTTGTTGGTGCAGCGGATCATCGAGATCGGATCGTCGATGACCGGCATGCCCTCCTGCATGGCGCGCCGGGCGAAGCGATAGGTGTGGTTGTCGATCGAGGTCGTCTCGCGGATGAACAGCGCGTCGAACTCGGCAAGCCGGGCAAGGTCCCGCTTGGTGATCGGCTCGACCTCGACCCCCTGCTTCTCGGCGATCCGCGACCAGTGCTTCAGCGTCGCCAGGCTCGAGGGCGGCATCGCCTCGTTCGGATCGTAGAGCACGGCGAACGAATAGCGCGGCGGCGCCTTGTCCTTCTTGGAGCGCCATTCGCGGCGGGTGTGGCTGTGCAGCGCGCCATGGAAGAGGGCGAGCTCGGCCGGCGTCAGCTTGGTCACCGGAACCGAGGCCAGGCGCCGGATCTGCGGCCGCTCGCCATTCTGCTCGATGGTCACCTCGAGGACCGGGCAACGGAACCAGTCGAACAGGAGCCGGCCGAAGCGGTCGAAGCGATGGTCCTCGACCGTGCCGAAATAGACCAGGAGCCGCCCCGGCACGGACTTGTCGCCGGCGGCCGCAAGCGCCTTGGCGAGCGCATCGTCGAGCTCGGGCATCGCCTGGGCATAGAGCTGCCGCGCTCCGAGATCGACCATCGTCTCGACCGAGGGGATGATGCGGTGCCCCCGCGCCTCGGCCAGGAGGGAGCAGTAGTAGCCCCGGCTCTGATAGTTGAAGGAGCGCGAGAGGTTGATGATCTTCGGCCGTTGGCCGCGGAACAGGCCGGGCCGCGCCAGGTAGTCCTTGGTCGTGATGACCTTGTGCGGCGTGTCGGCGTTCGGGAAGTCCTTGGGCGTGTCGACAAGAATGACCCAGTCGGCCATGGTCAATCGTCCATCTGAGGGGACCGGCCCGCGACGGACAGGTCCAGACGCTTCTCGTAGCGGCGCGCTTCGGCGCCGTCCTCATAGTAGTCGGGCACCCGTCCGGTCAGCACGTAGCCGCGCTTCTCGTAGAGCCGGATGGCAGCCGTGTTGTCTTCGCGGACCTCGAGACCGAGCCGGCTCGCCCCGCGCTGCCGGGCCGTCGCCTCCGCATCGTCGAGCAGCGCCGTCGCGACGCCCCTGCCCCGGGCGGCCGCATCGACGGCGATCGAGTAGAGCCGCGCGATCGAGGCACGCGCCCGGAACAGCAGGAGGTAGTAGCCGACGACGCGCCCGGCGTCGGTGACGACGCGGAGCGCCGCGGTGGGCGCGGGGACGAAATACCGGAAGCGGCGGCGCGTCAGCCGATCCGAGTCGAAGGAATCAAGCTCGAGCGCCAGCAGGCGATCGAGATCCTCCGAGGATGCAGCGCGAATCAGCGGGGGGCGCATGGAGTGCGGTTGTGTTGCAGGGATGTGACGCCGATTCTCGAAAAGGCGCAAGGCCATGGCGCACCGGGGCTCAGAAACCCCGGAAATCCGCGACATTGGCGAAGAACTGTGCAGGTCTGCGTCACATCGGCGCTCGCCATGCCACGCGGGATCACCCAGACTGTACGATGACGGCAACAGACTGGGCTGAACCCCGGGTGGGGAAGAACGGTTGAAGACAAGATTGCTAGCGATCGTCGTCGCAGCGACGGCGTCTCTCACGGCTTTGCCCACGGCCACTCCGCTCTACGCGAAGTCGCTGCTTGCGTATCGCCATATCCTCCTCGACGGTCACCGGGTCAAGTGGGGACCGCCCCAGGCCGGCACCGGCGCCGTGATCACCTATGCAACGCTCGATACCCCGGCCCGGTTCCCGTCGGCGCGCAATTGCCGCTCGATGGCGCCGATGGCGCCCCTCCTCGCCGCCAACCATGTCGCTGCCGAGACGTTCCAGGCCGAGCTCCGCGCCGCCTTCGACCTTTGGAGCGCCGCCGCCGACATCCGTTTCGCGCCGGCGGCGTCGGTCGAATCCGCCGATATCCTGATCGGGGCCCAGGCCGAGCCGCGCGGACGCGCCTTCACCAATGTCGAGTTCGATCGCAGCGGCCCGGAGGGGACGGTCCGCTCCCTCACCCGCTCGATGATCTGCCTGAGCCCGGCGGTGGGCTGGAAGACCGGCTTCGACGGCGATCTCGACGTCTACGACCTTCGCTACACGCTCCTCCACGAGATCGGCCACGCCATCGGACTCGATCACCCGGCGATCCGGAGCCAGCTCATGGACTTCCATTACAGCGAGCAGTTCCGTGCGCCGCAGGATGGCGACGTCCTCGGCGTCGTCGCCCTCTATGGCGCCCGCCCGGCGGTCACGGCGTCCCAGCCGCAGATGGCCACGGTCCGTCCGGCCCGGCTCAAGACCGGCGGCTAGGGGCCGACGGCGAGGGCTGGCGGCCGCCGCCCAGCCTATTGTCCGCGGTAGCGTTCCGCGCGAGGTTGGCCAGCACAGGGTTCGCGAGGATTCGGCACGGTGTCGCGATCCGCAACCTCCTCCCGAAGTAGGCATGGCAAGACAGATTGACTTCGGCATCGGCCGCCCGCAGCGGCTCCTGCTCAAGGCCGCGCTGAGCCTCGACAAGGCGGAAGGCGTGGCCGCCCTCTCCGAGTGGTGGAGCGGCATCTCCGATCTCGACGAGGTGCATGGCACGGACTCGGGACTGTTCGCCCAGATCTACGCCAATCTCGGCAGCCGGATCGCGGACCCCGCCTTGGCGTCGCGGATGAGGGGCGCCGCCCGGCACGTCTGGGTCCGCAACAACTACATGATCTCCGACTGCGCCAGGATCATCGGCACCCTGGCACGGGTCGAAATTCCGGTGATGCTGCTGAAGGGCGCTGCGATGGCCATCGCCGTCGACCGTGGCACCGGCCTTCGCTGGATGTCGGACTGCGACATCCTCGTGCCGATAGACCGGGCACTGCAGGCGGTCGCAACGCTCGCCGAGGCCGGCCTGACCCGGCACCAGCACCTCACCGCGCAGGATCTCAGGCTCGCGCACGGCCTGACGCTCCACGACCAGCGCAACGGCCGGGACCGCATCGACATCCACTGGCAACCGGTCCGCAATGTCGGGACGCAGACGCTCGCCCGCGAGATGTTCGGCGCCGGGGCGCCGGCGACGATCACCGGCCAGGCCTGCCTGGTGCCGTCGTTTCCGCACATGGTGTTCCACACCATCGTCCACGGCACCGAGTGGTCGCCCCAACCGCGCTACGACTGGCTGGTCGACACGGTGAAGATCGTCCGCGCCGCCGGGCCGGAGTTCGACTGGGACAGCCTGACCCGCATCGCCCGGAGCTACCGCTTCGGGTTCCTCCTGGCGGCGGCTCTCGGCGAGACGCGCCGCCATTTTCCCGAGCTGATCCCGGCCGATGTCCCGGAGAATCTGCTCGACGGCCCGGCGCCGTTCGAGCGTCGCGAGGCGGCGATCCGGCGCACCAAGCTGTCGTCACGGACGGTCAAGGACGAACTGCTTCTCGCCGCCCAGCAGGCCCGGCGCGCCAGCGACCGCGCGCTCCGCCGGCCGGTGCTGGCGACGCTGCCGACGATCTACCGTTCGCTCTACGGC
>JAEVZM010000672.1 GCA_023392225.1 Pseudomonadota bacterium | reverse complement strand
GGTCGAGAAGCGACGCGGCCGGCTGGCCCGGCCCGGCGACCTGCCGCCGGTGACCGTGCTCGAGATCACGTCCCGCGACCGCGACGGCGAGTTCCTCGCCGTGCCGACCGAGTGGCCGACCGAGGAGGGCGACCCGCCTCGGATCGTGGTCGCCCCCGGCCGCGGACCGGGCCCGGCGCCCGGCGTCGGCGACCGCATCCTCGCCCGGCTCGCCGCCGGCGAGGACGGCTATAGCGCCCGCGTCATCAAGCTCCTCGCCCGGAAGCCCGCGACGGTCTACGGCGTCGTCCGCCGCACCGCCGAGGGCGCGCAGATCGAACCGGTCGACCGCAAGCAGCGGGTCCTGGTCATCGCCCCGGACGCGCTGAAGGGCGCGCGCGAAGGCGACCTCGTCGCCGTGCGGGTGGTGCGCTCGACCGGGCGCGGCCCCGACCGGGCGAGCATCGAGGAGGTCATCGGCTCGATGAAGGACGAGAAGGCGGTGAGCCTGATCGCCATCCTCGCCCACAACATTCCGCACACCTTCCCGCCCGAAGTGCTGAAGGCCGCCGAGGGTGCCAAGCCGGCGCCGCTTCGCAGCCGCGACGACTGGCGCGAGGTGCCGCTCCTCACCATCGATCCCGCCGACGCCAAGGACCATGACGACGCGGTCCATGCCGAGGCCGACACCGACCCGAAGAACCCCGACGGCTTCATCGTCACCGTCGCGATCGCCGACGTTGCCTGGTATGTCCGGCCCGGCTCGGCGCTCGACCGCGAGGCGCTGAAGCGCGGCAACTCGGTCTATTTTCCCGACCGGGTAGTGCCGATGCTGCCCGAGCGCATCTCCAACGATCTCTGCTCGCTCCGCGAGCTCGAGGACCGGCCGGCGATGGCGGTGCGGATGGTGTTCGGCGCCGACGGTCGCAAGCGCAGCCACCGTTTCCACCGCATCATGATGCGCTCGGCGGCGAAGCTCTCCTACCAGCAGGCGCAGCAGGCCTTCGACGGTGCCGATATCGGCCGCGGCGAGGCCGTCGCCGAGGCGCTGAGGGTGCTGTGGCGCGGCTACCAGGCGCTCCGCCGCGGGCGCGAGGGGCGCGACCCGCTCGAGCTCGACATTCCCGAGCGGCGGGTGCTGCTCAAGCCGGACGGTACCATCGACCGCATCGTCGTGCCGGAGCGACTCGAGTCGCACCGGCTGATCGAGGAGTTCATGATCCAGGCGAACGTCGCCGCGGCCGAGACCCTCGAGGAGAAGAAGTCGCCGCTGGTCTACCGCATCCACGACACGCCTTCGATGGCGAAGCTGGAGACGCTGCGGGAGTTCCTGAAGTCGATCGACGTCAACCTGCCCAAGGGCGGCAACCTCCGCCCGGCGCACTTCAACCGCATCCTCGAGAATGTGAAGGACAGCGAGCACAGCCGGCTGGTGCACGAGGTCGTGCTCCGCACCCAGGCGCAGGCCGAGTACAATCCGGAGAACATCGGCCATTTCGGGCTCAATCTCCGCCGCTACGCGCACTTCACCTCGCCGATCCGGCGCTATGCCGACCTCATCGTCCACCGCGCGCTGATCCGCGCGCTCCGGCTAGGCGCCGGCGGCCTGCAGGAGGGGATGGAAGCGGCGCTGCCGGAAATCGCGGCGCAGATCTCCTCGACCGAGCGCCGCGCCATGGCCGCAGAGCGCGATACCATCGATCGGCTGGTCGCCCACTGGCTCGCCGACCGGGTCGGCGCGACCTTCCGCGGCCGCATCTCGGGCGTCACCCGCGCCGGTCTTTTCGTCAAGCTCGACGAGACCGGCGCCGATGGCTTCGTGCCGATGTCGACGCTGGGCAGCGACTACTTCGTCTACGACGAGGCGCGGCATGCCGTGATCGGCCGGGCGACGGGCGAGATGCATCGCCTCGGCGACACCGTCGAGGTCAAGCTGATCGAGGCCGCGCCGCTCGCTGGCGCGTTGCGCTTCGAGCTCCTGTCCGATGGTCGGGTACTGCCCCGCAAGGACCGGCCGCATGACGATTCCAGCCGCCGGCCGCGCGGCAAGGGCAAGCCTCGGCCGGGCGCGAAGTCCAAGGCGTCGCGATCGGGGAAGCGCGGACGGCGCTAGCCCCGTGCGCCTCCCGCGTCAGACCTCGGTGACCGTCGCCTTGCTTGCCGACTTCACCAGCTCGATCGCATGGGCGCAGTCGGCCTTGTTCTTGTAGCCCTCGCCCGAGGTGCCGATCTTCTTGCCGTTCTTGGCGAGCAGCCGCCAGCGCCACTCGCCGGCCTTGTCCTTGTAGAGCTGGAATTCCATCGCTTCAGGTCCTTTCCTTGCCCGATGGTGGCCGGCGCCTGCTCCCGGTTCCAACGCGTCACCGGGAGCGGCGGCGGGCGGAACTCCCCCGAAGAGGAGGCGATGACGATGGCTGGCTGGCGAGGCCCGCAACAGCGAGGCTCATGTCCGCCATCGGCGACCGGCGGCTCGCGAACCCAGGGATGTGGACGATCCGACGGTGCACGTGGAGCTTAAGCCGATTCGTCCGGCGGTGACATCGATGGCCTGGCCGGCAGGCCAGGGACGCATCCGGCCCGGCCGCGACATCTTCGCCTTTCGGCCTCGATGCCTTGTCGCCGACGCTCGGGCCGCCTAGATTTCTTGCATCATGACCAAAACCGATACAGCCTCCGCCTGGCAGCCCTCCGATGAGCTCAATCAGCTCGGCCTGCCGAAGCGCAATCTCTGGCAGGCGATGTGGCGGGGTTTCCTCTGCCGCTGCCCGAACTGCAACAAGGGCGCGCTGTTCAACGGCTACCTGAAGTCGGTGCCGACCTGCTCGGTGTGCGGCGAAGACCTCAGCCACCACCGCGCCGACGATGCGCCGCCGTATTTCACCATCGTCGTCGTCGGCCACATCATCGTGCCGCTCATGACTTGGGTCTTCTTCGTCACTGAGCTGTCGATGTGGACCCACATGCTGATCTGGATGCCGCTGACGCTGGTGATGACGCTGGCGTTCCTTCGGCCGATCAAGGGGTCGCTGATCGGCCTCCAGTGGGCGCTCTACATGCACGGCTTCGACCCGCGGGTGGACGATCCCGACGCGATGCCGGAAGGCTACCTTCGCACCGATCCGGTCTGATCCCGGGTCGCCGGCTCAGGGGCCGCGCTTCTTCCCGCGCTTCGGCTTCCTTTCGGCGCTCGCCATCTTCTCCTGCCCGAACCGAAGTGACATCGGCCTGGTCGGGTCATGGTCCCGGCACGCTTCATGGAGCGCCGCGTCCTCCGCATAGGCGGCGCGGATGCGCTCAGCACGGCCTCCAGACAGGAAGCTCGCCTTGTCCGGCAGCCGTCCCGTTTCCTTGAATCGCTCGCGGAGCACCCGCGCCGGCAGGCTCGCCACGTCGGCCTCGTCATAGGTCGGCGCGATCGCTGTGGCGTTCACCGGGCGGTCGAAATAGCGCGCGCCGAGGCTCTCGCCGAGCAGTGCCTTCATCGCCGGTGCGAGCCGCTCGATCGGAATCACGTCGGTATAGGTGGTGGGCGCAAGGTGCCACACCTGGGGCCAGAGGTGCTTGTCGAGCCGCTTGCGCCGTCCCCCGGGCGTCGGCACCTGGTGCTCGAGGAACATGTCGAAGCTCGCCTCCTCGACCGGCATGCCGAGGAGCTTGCTGCCCCGGCTCCTCAGGTGGCGCGTCGGCGGCGGCGTGTGGGCGATCATCAGGCTGACGAAGGCCGATACGTAGCGCTCCACCGGATCTCGCAGCACGACCACCCGGTGGTCGTGGCGCTCGAGATCGGCGACGCTGCGCAGCCCGTGATGGGCGGCCATGAACTCGATCTCGCGGCGCCATTCGCTGCGGTCATAGGCGGCGCCGCTCTCTTCCATGAACAGCCGCTTCCAGGCCGAGCAGGCGTTCTTGCGGATGTAGCAATAGGCGAGCGACACCCCGCCCACCGTGATCCCGAAATGCGAGCGCACCACCTTGCCCCGGCGGCGCCGTGCGCTTCCGTCTCCGGTCTTCCCAGTGCCGTCGCTCATGTCATCGACACGCGCTGGCCAGGGTGGCGCTCCAGCCGCCCGGCGAGCGCCAGCTCGAGCAGCACCAGGTGGACGACGGCGGGCCGGACCCCGGCGAAGCGGATGATCTCGTCGATCTCGACCGGGGTCGGCCCGAGCGCGTCGATCACCCGCTGGCGCTCGTCGTCGCCGACCGGACCGGCGCCGAGCGGCTCGTCCGCCGGCTCCTCCATCTCCTCGGGGCCCGGCCGGCCGAGCATCGGGTCGATCTCGGCGATGACGTCGTCGGGGCTGGTGACGATGTGGGCGCCTTCGCGGAGCAGCCGGTTGGAGCCGGCGGCGCGCGGGTCGAGCGGCGAGCCGGGCGCTGCGAACACCAGCCGGCCCTGGTCTGCGGCCCGCCGGGCGGTGATCAGCGAGCCGGAGCGCTCCGCCGCCTCGACCACGACCACCGCAAGCGCCATGCCGGAGATGATCCGGTTGCGGCGCGGGAAGTCCCGGCTTCGCGGCTCGTGGCCGGTCGCCATCTCGCTGACGATCGCGCCGCCCTCGGCGACGATCCGCTCCGCGAGCGGCACGTGCTCGGGCGGATAGATGCGGTCTATGCCGCCGGCGAGCACGGCCACGGTGCCGGTGGAGAGGGCGGCCTCGTGGGCCGCGCCGTCGATGCCGCGGGCGAGGCCCGAGGC
>JAEVZM010000659.1 GCA_023392225.1 Pseudomonadota bacterium | reverse complement strand
CGCCGACTGGAGCGGGGCGCGGAGCGCCACCGGGATGCGTTCCTCGGGCTCGATGTCGAAGCCCTCGAGATGGTCGCGGAGGGCTTCGAGCAGTTGCGTGTCAGGCTCGCCGGTGCCGGCCTCGGCGAGGCGGACATGCCAGGCGCGGAGCAGCCGGATGATGCCCTCGGCCCGTTCGACATAGCGCCCGAGCCAATAGAGGTTGTCGGCGGCGCGGCTCGGCAGGATGCCCGATGCGGGCCGGGCATAGGGCGCCTCGCGGGCGGGCAGCAGGCTGTCGGAGGCGACGCGGCCGGGGCTGACCACCCAGACGTCGGCGACGCCGCCGCCGCGCTGCATGGCGATCGCGGAGGGGTCGTCGCTCCGTCCGATCCGGGCGTAGCCGCCGGGCATCACCTGCCAGCCGCGGCGGGTGCGGGCGAGGAAGACGCGGAGCGTCATCGGTCGCGGCTGCAGCCGGTCCCCGGCATAGGCGGGGGTGGTCGACAGCGTCACCGCCTCCTGGCCGATCAGCCGCGCGCCGTCGATCGCGAGCCGCTCGGCGAGCGGCGCGTCGGGCGCCGACCGGAGCCAGCCGGCCGCCGGGTCGTCCGCCCCGGTTTCGAGCGGCGGGCGCGTCGACAGGGCCGGGCTGACGATCATCTCGCCGGCATGGGCGAGCACGTGGTCGCGCGCCGTGGCGTCGCCGCACCACCAGGTCGCGATGTTGGGGATGGCGAGCCGCTCGTCGCGCAGCACCTCGCAGATGCGGGGCAGGAAGGCGAGCATCGCCCGCATCTCGAGCACCCCGGTGCCGAGCGCGTTGACGACCGCGACATGGCCGTGGCGCACCGCCTCGACGAGGCCCGGCGTGCCGAGGCTCGAAGCGTCATTGAGCTCGAGCGGGTCGGCCCAGGCGGCGTCGAGCCGGCGCCACAGGACGCTGACCGGCCGCGGGCCGGCGATGGTGCGGACCATCACGTTGCCGCGCTCGACGACGAGGTCCTCGCCCTCGAGCAGCATCATGCCGAGATAGCGCGCGATATAGGCGTGCTCGTAATAGGTGTCGTTGAGCGGTCCGGGCGTGAGGATCGCGGGGTGGGCAGCGTCGCGGTCGCCGAGGTCGTCGAGCATCTCGCGGAAGGCACGGAAGAAACCCGCCAGCCGATGGACGTTGGCCTCGGCATAGAGGTCGGAGAAGACGCGCGCCGTCGCCACCCGGTTCTCGAGCGCGAAGCCGGCGCCGGAGGGGGCCTGGGTGCGGTCGCCCAGCACCCACCAGCCGCCGTCCGGGCCGCGGCCGATCTCGAAGGAGATGAAGTTGAGGAAGTGGCCCGAGCGCGGCCGGACGCCGACCAGTGGCCGCAGCCATTCCGGGCTCGCCGCCACCAGCCCGGCCGGAAGCTGCCCCTCGGCGATGAGCCGCTGCGGGCCGTAGAGGTCCGCGACCACCGTCTCGAGCAGGTCGGCGCGCTGGATCAGGCCGGCGGCGAGCGCCTGCCATTCAGGCTCGTCGATCAGCACCGGCACGTGGCTGAGCGGCCAGTCACGCTCCGGCGAGTCCGACTTGCCGTACTGGTGGAAGAACACGCCGGCGTCGCGGAGATAGCCGTCGCCGCGGGCGAAGCGCTGGGCGATGTCGTCGGCGCCGAGCGCCGAGAAGTGGTCGATGAAGCGCCGCCAGACCGGCCGGAGCTGGCCGTCACGGTTCATCAGCTCGTCCGGCACGCCGGCCAGCGGGCGGTAGCCGGCCAGCCGGTCCGTGGGGGCGCGCACGGGCTCACCGACCATGGCTCAGAGCCCCGCCGGGCGGCGCAGGTCGAGGGTCATCGGAAACTCCGGATGCGGCGCCTCCGGGATCGGCTGGTAGGGACCGGCGACGTGGCCGTGCGGCTCGAAGCGCGCCAACCGCCGCGCCTCGGCCTCGTAGCCGTTGACCGGGAAGGTATCGTAGTTGCGGCCGCCGGGATGGGCGACGTGGTAGACGCAGCCGCCGAGCGCCCGTCCGGTCCAGGCGTCGAAGATGTCGAAGGTCAGCGGCGCGTCGACCGGCAGCGCCGGGTGCAGCGCCAGCGCCGGCTGCCACGCCTTGAAGCGGACGCCGGCGACGCTCGCCCCGTTCCCAACCTTCTGCATCGGCAGCCGGCGGCGGTTGCAGGTCACGACGTAGCGCTCGGGGTCGCTCACCGCGGTGAGCTTGGCCTGGAGCCGCTCGACCGAGGAATCGGTGTAGCGCACCGTGCCGCCGATGGCGCCGGTCTCGCCGAGGACGTGCCACGGCTCGAGCGCCTGGCGGATCTCGAGATGGACACCCTCGCGCTCGATCTCGCCGCAGAACGGAAAGCGGAACTCGGCCTGCGCCTCGAACCACTCCGGCCGGAGGGTGAAGCCGTGCGCGGCGAGATCGGCGAGCACGTCGAGGAAGTCCTGCCAGATGAAGTGCGGCAGCATGAAGCGGTCGTGGAGCGCCGTGCCCCAGCGGCTCAGCTTGCCCGATACAGGGGCATGCCAGAGGCGGGCGATCAGCGCCCGGATCAGCACCTGCTGGGCGAGGCTCATGCGCGGATGGGGCGGCATCTCGAAGCCGCGGAACTCGACGAGGCCGAGCCGGCCGGTGGGGCCGTCGGGCGAGTAGAGCTTGTCGATGCAGATCTCGGC
>JAEVZM010000634.1 GCA_023392225.1 Pseudomonadota bacterium | reverse complement strand
GCATCGTGCGCCGCGGCCGCGAGATGAATCCGGACCTGACCATCATCGCCCGTGCCCATTTCGACGCCGAGGTGGATCACCTGCGCGAGCAGGGGGCCGACTACGTGATCATGGGCGAGCGCGAGATCGCCAAGGGCATGGTCGACCATGTGCTCGACAGCCCGCACGGGGCGGACGGCGCCCCGCTCAGTCGACCCGTGTCCAGCCCCGCGCCATGAGGTGCTCCTGCGGGCCGAAGCGGCGCTTGTAGTCCATCTTCGGCGAGCCATCGACCCAGTAGCCCAGGTAGACATAGGGCAGGCCCATCTTCCGGGCGCGGGCGATGTGGTCGAGGATCATGTAGGTGCCGAGGCTGCGCTCGGCATAGCCGGGGTCGTAGAACGAATAGACCATCGACAGCCCGTCGGCGAGGATGTCGGTGAGGGCGGTGGCGACCAGCGGTCCCTCGCCGCGGCCGGTGAAGGCTGAGTCGGGGCCGCGGAAGCGATACTCGAAGACGTTGGTCGAGACGTAGGATTCGCCCACCATCATGGCGTAGTCGAGCACCGACATGTCGGCCATGCCGCCCTCGGCATGGCGCGCGTCGAGATAGGTCCGGAACAGCGAGTACTGCTCCGAGGAGGGGCTGGCGGTGGTCGCCGCGCCGATCAGGTCGCGGTTGCGGGCACTCACCCGGCGCATGCTCGCCGTCGGCTTGAAGCCATCGACCACGGTCCGCACCGAGATGCAGGAGCGGCAGCCCTCGCAGGCCGGGCGGTAGGCGATGTTCTGGCTGCGCCGGAAGCCGCCCTGGGTGAGGATGTCGTTGAGCGCCGCCGCACGGTCGCCGACGAGGTGCGTGAACACCTTCCGCTCGTAGCGCCCGGCGAGGTACGGGCACGGAGCGGGCGCGGTGAGATAGAACTGCGGGGTCTCGGTCGGCTGGTGCGTCATTTCACTGGGAGGTCACGGCTAGTCGCCCCAGGCGAAGACCATAAACCCAACGTGGTGTGCGGGGGAAGGCCGGCAAATGCCGCAAAGTCAGGCGAAACGGGCCTCCCGGCGGACGAGCGCGGCGCTGTTGACGACCACGGTTCCGAGGATCAGGTCGTGGAGCAGCTGCTTGCGGCTGGTGAACAGGCCGACCAGCAGCACCAGCGGCGTCACCAGCCCGCAGGAGAACCAGAAGATCAGCGCGTGGAGGAGGGCGAGCGCCGGATAGGACGGGCCGCCGTCGGCAGTCCGGAGCTCGATGCCGGCCCAGCGCATGCCGACCGTCGCCGAGTTGCGACCGCCGAGGGTGAAGGCGACGTAGCCGAGCGCGACGATGGCGAACAGGCCCCCATAGAGGAACCAGCCGAGCCCGAGCGTGACGACGCCGAGCATGAAGACCACCAGCGCCGCCGGGATCATCAGCAGTCCGACGATGATCGCGTCGAGGATGAACGCCACCACCCGCTTCGAGAGGGTTCCCTCGAACAGGTCACGGTCGGCGACCGGGTCGAAGGCGTAGCGCCGCATCTCGCTCGCAGGGCTCATCGGCACATTGCTCATCCGCTCGGCGTGCTCCTCGTTGCGGGCCTTGTCGATGCACGCAACATGGGAAGCGCGGGGTGTCGCCGCAAGCGCTGCGCCGCCCGCGGACGGGGCGAGACGGCTCAGCCGTGGCGCAGCAGCTCAGCGACGCGCGGCGCGAAATAGGTGAGGATGCCGTCGGCGCCGGCGCGCTTGAAGCCGGTGAGGCTTTCGAGCATCGCCCGCTCGCCGTCGATCCAGCCGTTACGGGCCGCGCCCTCGATCATCGCGTACTCGCCGGACACCTGGTAGGCGTAGGTCGGCAGGCCGAAGGCCTCCTTGATGCGCCACAGGATGTCGAGATAGGGCATGCCGGGCTTCACCATCAGCATGTCGGCGCCCTCGGCGACGTCGAGCTCGGCCTCGCGGATCGCCTCGAGGCCGTTGCCGGGGTCCATCTGGTAGGTCCGCTTGTCGCCGACCAGCGTCTTCTTGGTGCCGATCGCATCGCGGAACGGGCCATAGAAGGCGGAGGCGTATTTGGCGGCATAGGACATGATCTGGACGTGCTCGAAACCCTTGGCGTCGAGCGCCCGGCGGATCGCGCCGATCCGGCCGTCCATCATGTCGGAGGGGGCGATGACGTCGGCACCGGCCTCGGCCTGGATCAGCGCCTGGATGCAGAGCTGCTCGACGGTGGCGTCGTTGACGATCTCCTCGCCGACCATCAGGCCGTCATGGCCGTGGCTGGTATAGGGGTCGAGGGCGTCGTCGAGGGCGATGCCGACCTCCGGCACCGCCGCCTTGATGGCGCGGGTGGCGGCGCAGACGAGGTTCTCCGGATTGAGGGCCTCCGAGCCGGTTGGGTCGCGGACGTCCGGGTCCGTATAGGGAAACAGCGCGATTGCCGGGATGCGGAGCGAGGCCGCCCGCTCGGCGGCGGCGACGGCTCGGTCGACGGTCAGCCGCTCGACCCCCGGCATCGACGGCACCGGCTGGCTCGTGCCATCGCCGTCGATGACGAAGATCGGCCAGATCAGGTCGTCGACGGTGAGGGTGTTCTCGCGCACCAGCCGCCGCGACCAGTCGCTGCGGCGGGTCCGGCGCATGCGGCGACCGCCGAGGATCGCCTCCATGTCGGGGCGGGTGGCGGGGTCGGCTTCGGGGGCAGGGCGCTGGCGGGTCATGGCGATATCTTGCTCCCATCGGGCCCCCGGCACAACTCGCCCCGGGGGTGCCGCGTCGGAGGAGCGCACCGTCCAACAAGACGGTTGGTCAAGTCACTGATCGCGGAGTAAACAGCGGACGAGGTAGCGCCGAGAAGGACCACCAGCCGTCGATGTCGACCAAAGATCTGCCCCCGGCTTCCGACCTCGCGGCCCGGCTGCCCGCCATCATCGACATCTACGGACGGGTCATGTCCGGGCTGCTGCTGTTGCTCGGACTCTTCCACTGGGCGGTGATCCTTGGCGTCGCCGCCGGTCAGGGCGGCATGTTCGAGGAGATGACGACGCCGTGGAAGATGGCGACGATCAATCTCGCCGTGGTCGATCTCGTCGCCGCGGTCGGGTTGTGGCAGCGGGTCGCCTGGGGGAACGTCCTTTGGGTCTATGCGGCGCTGTTGGAGGTGGCGATGCACACCGTGTTCATCTCGACCTTCGGCGCCGACTACCTGATCGTCGCCTTCCACGTGTTCAGCATCGCCGGGTATTTCGTGCTCGTCCTCCTGGCGCATCGCGCGGCGCGCTGAATCCCGACGTCTTTGGATTCGGGTAACCATCAATCTGGTTCGATCGCGGTAAGCCCGCGTTAAGCCTGAGATTTAAGTGGTTTTTCAGTGGGCCCTTCTAGGCTCTCTGCAAGCAGGCGGGAGCATACCTGCCGGTATAGCAGTGAGGGGCGTGGCATGATGAATGTGAAGCGGGCAGTCGAAGCCGTACCTGCACCGGCAGAAGACTCGAGCATCAAGCCGCTTTATCTTGAGGCACTGACGCTGGTCGAAAGACTTCATCGCCGGTTGCTCGACGTGATCAAGGACGAGTTCGATCGCGAGGGGCGCTCCGACGTCAATGCGGTGCAGGCGTTGCTCCTGTTCAACATCGGCGACGCCGAGCTGACCGCGGGCGAGCTGCGCACCCGGGGCTACTATCTCGGCTCGAACGTCTCCTACAATCTCAAGAAGCTGGTCGAGATGGGTTACATCCTGCACCAGCGCTCGCGCATGGACCGGCGCTCCGTGCGGGTCAGCCTCAGCGACAAGGGCCATGAGGTGGCGCGGATCGTCAACGCGCTCTACGACCGCCATATCCGCTCGATCGAGCAGGTCGGGGGCATCGGCACCGGCGAGTTCCGGGAGCTCAACCGCGCGCTGCAGCGGCTCGAGCGCTTCTGGACCGACCAGATCCTCTACCGTTTGTAGTCCGTCCGCATTCCCCGATGGGAGGGTGAGGCCCGGCGCGACGCGCCGGGCTTTCGTCGTTGCGGGGGCGGGCGTTGCCGATCGGACACAGCATGGCGGACAAGCGTGCCGACCGTTCCCACGGGACACGAAAGCGCCATATTAACCGACAGAAAGGGATAGTCTGCGACAGCTTGGGTGGCTGAAGTCGCCCTTGTGCGCATGACGAGGGGTGGACCGGGGCTGGGACCGGTCCATATCAGCGACGGTCCGGCGGTCTGCCGCCGGCAACGAACGCCGATTGGGACACGTGAACCATGAATGCTGTGCGGACTGCCATCCTGTCGTTTGCTCTCCCGCTCGTCCTGGCGAGCGGTGCGATCGCTGCCGAGGATCCTATCCAGCAGGTGCTGCAGTACCGGCAGTCGGAATGGTCGGACGGTTTCGACGCCGTGGCCTCGAGCGCCCCGGCGATCCGCGGCGACATCCCGACGCTCTCGGCGGACATCGTCGGTCCGGTCGAGATCGCGATCCTGCAGTACACCCAGATCGTCCAGCAGGGCGGCTGGCCGATGGTGCCGCCGGAGCAGCGGCTGCGGGTCGGCGCCCGCGGCTCGGCGGTGGCGGCGCTTCGCCAGCGGCTGATCATCTCGGGTGACCTCGATCCCCAGATGGGCGTCACCGATGCCTTCGACACTTATGTCGACGCCGCGGTGAAGCGCTTCCAGGCACGCCACGGCATCCCGGCCGATGGTGTCGTCGGCGAGACCACCTTCGCGGCGCTCAACGTGCCGGCGGCGGTCCGCCTCAACCAGCTCCAGACCAACCTGACGCGCCTCAAGTCGGCGACCAAGTCGCTGCCGCAGCGCTTCATCATGGTCAACATTCCCGCTGCCCAGGTCGAGGCGGTCGAGAACGGCATCGTCGCCTCGCGCCACACCGCGATCGTCGGCAAAGTCGACCGGCCGTCGCCGCTGGTGAACAGCAAGATCTCGCAGATCAACTTCAACCCCTTCTGGACGGTGCCGGCGAGCATCATCCGGAAGGACCTCATCCCGCAGATGCAGAAGAATCCGAACTACATCACGGATTACAAGATTCGCATCTACGACAAGCAGGGCAACGAGCTGCAGCCGTCCCAGGTCAACTGGTACAGCGACGAAGCCACCAACTACATGTTCCGGCAGGACCCGGGCGACTTCAACTCGATGGGCAACGTGAAGATCAACTTCGCCAGCCCCGAGGGCGTGTACATGCACGACACGCCCGGCAAGCTCCTGTTCAACAACGAGTTCCGGTTCGAGTCGTCGGGCTGCGTCCGCATTCAGGGCATCCGCGACCTGGTGAAGTGGATCCTCCGCGACACCCCCGGCTGGGATCCGGCGACGATCGACGAGATGTTCGTCAACGGCCAGCGCGTCGATGCGCAGGTCGCCAATCCGGTACAGCTCTACTGGGTCTATCTCACCGCCTGGGCGAACGTCGACGGCGTCGTGCACTTCCGCAACGACATCTACGGCCTCGACGGTCTCGACCAGTACGCCCAGCAGACCGGCGCGCAGCTCTAGCGCGACTGGCGACGGTCCGATTTCGACGGCCGCGGGGCGACCCGCGGCCGTTTGCGTTTTCCAGCGAGCGGCGGGAATGGCTGCCCCTCGCCTCGGGGTATTCCGCCCCGGTGCCGTCTGTGTTAGTCCCTCGGCGCAATCCCGCTGACAGGACGAACCCCAAAATGCCACTGACCGCACAGGCCGTGAGCGGCGAAACCGCTTTCTTCACCGCGACCCTTGCCGAGCGCGATCCCGAGATCGCCGACGCCATCGGCAAGGAGCTGCATCGCCAGCAGGACGACATCGAGCTGATCGCCTCGGAGAACATCGTCTCCCGCGCGGTGCTCGAGGCCCAGGGTTCGGTCCTCACCAACAAGTATGCCGAAGGCTATCCGGGGCGCCGCTACTACGGCGGCTGCGAGTATGTCGACATCGTCGAGACGCTGGCGATCGAGCGTGCCAAGCAGCTGTTCGGCTGTGCCTTCGCCAACGTCCAGCCCAACTCGGGCAGCCAGATGAACCAGGCCGTGTTCCTGGCGCTGCTCCAGCCCGGCGACACTTTCATGGGCCTCGACCTCGCCGCCGGTGGCCATCTCACCCACGGCTCGTCGGTCAACATGTCGGGCAAGTGGTTCAAGGTGGCGCCCTACGGCGTCGGCCGCGACAACCACCTGATCGACTATGACGAGGTGCAGCGGATCGCCGAGGAGGCGAAGCCGAAGCTGATCATCGCCGGCGGCACCGCCTATTCCCGGGTCTGGGACTTCAAGCGTTTCCGCGAGATCGCCGATTCGGTCGGCGCCTGGCTGATGGTCGACATGGCGCATTTCTCCGGCCTGGTCGCCGGCGGCGCGCATCCCTCGCCGTTTCCGCACGCCCATGTCGTCACCTCGACGACCCACAAGTCGCTGCGCGGCCCGCGCGGCGGCCTGATCCTCACCAATGACGAGGCGATCGCCAAGAAGATCAACTCGGCCGTCTTCCCGGGCCTCCAGGGTGGCCCGCTGATGCACGTCATCGCGGCCAAGGCGGTGGCCTTTGCCGAGGCGCTGCAGCCCGAGTTCAAGGTCTATGCGCAGAACGTGGTCGACAATGCCCGGGCGCTCGCCGACACGCTGAAGGGGGCCGGCTTCGACATCGTCTCGGGCGGCACCGACAACCACCTGATGCTCGTCGACCTTCGCCCAAAGCGGCTGAAGGGGAACATCTCGGAGAAGGCGCTGGTCCGCGCTGGCCTCACCTGCAACAAGAACGGCGTGCCCTACGACCCGGAGAAGCCGATGGTGACGAGCGGAATTCGCCTCGGCACCCCGGCCTGCACCACCCGCGGGTTCGGCGTCTCCGAGTTCCGCCAGGTCGGCACGTTGATCGCCGAGGTGCTCGACGCGGTCGCGCAGGCGCCCGAGGGCGAGGCGCCGCTGGTCGAGGCCGCGGTCAGGGACAAGGTCCACGCGCTGACCCGCCGCTTTCCGATCTACGCGGGGTAGGACAGGGGAGGGCCTCGATGCGCTGCCCCTATTGCGGCAATCCCGACACCCAGGTGAAGGACTCGCGTCCTTCCGAGGACAACACCGCGATTCGCCGCCGCCGCGTCTGCACCGACTGCGGTGGCCGCTTCACCACCTTCGAGCGCGTCCAGCTGCGCGATCTCCAGGTGGTGAAGCGCAACAATCGCCGGGTGCCGTTCGACCGCGACAAGCTGATGCGCTCGGTACAGGTGGCGTTGCGCAAGCGCCAGGTCGATCCCGAGCGGGTCGACCGCATGGTCAACGGGATCGTGCGCCAGCTCGAGAGCAGCGGCGAGAGCGAGGTCGCCTCGGAGCAGATCGGGCACCTCGTCATGGAGGGCCTGCGCGGGCTTGACGCGGTCGCCTTCGTTCGGTTCGCTTCGGTCTACAAGGACTTCCGCGAGGCCAAGGACTTCGAGGAGTTCGTCGGCGAATTGTCCGGCGGGCCCGTGGCCCCCAGCACCGAGGACTGAGCGCCATGGGTGACGGCACGGCGACGACCGAGATCGACCGCCGCTTCATGGCGGCGGCGCTTCGCCTGGGGCGGCGCAACCTGGGGCAGACCGCCCCCAATCCTGCGGTGGGCGCGATCATCGTCCGCACCGAGGCCGACGGCCCGGTGGGGGTC
>JAEVZM010000632.1 GCA_023392225.1 Pseudomonadota bacterium | reverse complement strand
CGCCGGGGGCAAGGGAAAGCGCAAGACGACCGGGGCGTCCGGTGAGAAAGGCCACGGCCCCGGAAAGGCGCGGAAGGCGAAGCGGCGCGCCTCGGCGGTCCCGCAGCCGATGCATCCGCGTCCCCTCCCCGTCGTCGCCGACGCCGGTCCGGACTTCCTCTGCGTCGGCGCCCAGAAGGGCGGCACCCGCTGGCTCTATGACCAGCTCCAGCTCCATCCCGACTTCTGGATGCCGCCGATCAAGGAGCTGCACTATTTCGACCGCCGGGCGCCGTCGCAGGCCTCGCTCAATCTCCGCCTACGCTCGCAGCAGGATATTGCCAGGGCCAACCGCCGGCAGGAGGAGCTGGCGCTGCGCCCGCTCGACCAGCGCGACGTCGATTTCCTCGAGGCCTATGTCGGGATGCGCTGGTGGTGGAAGGACCTCGACGCCTATGGCCGGCTGTTCGCACTGAAGGGCGAGCGCCTGTCTGGCGACGTGACGCCCGACTATTCGGCCCTCGGCGAACGGATGATCGCGCGCATCATGCGCCGCTTTCCGCACACCCGCGTCGTCTTCATCGCCCGCGATCCGGTCGAGCGGGCATGGTCGCATCTCACCATGCACATGCGCCGCGGCACCGTCGGCCGCGGGCTCGACCCCGACGCCGTGGTCAAGCTGCTCGGCCAGCGATTCGTCGCCACGCGCAGCTACCCGAGCAAGATCGTCGCCCGCTGGCGCCGCCACGTCCCTGAAGAACAGTTCGGCCTGTTCCTGTTCGACGACCTGGTCGCCGATGCCGACGCCCTCCGCGGCCGGGTGCTCGCCTTCCTCGGTGCCGATCCCGGCAAGGAGAGCGGCACGATTCCGGCCGCCTTCAACCGCAAGCAGGAGCTCGAGAAGGTACCGCTCACCCCCGAGATCCGCGACCGCATCGCCCGCCACTTCGCGGCCGAACTGAAGGCCTCGGGCAAGGCCTTTGGCGGCGCGGCGGAGGGCTGGGCCGGACGCTACGGCCTGTGATCGCGATTCACTTTCAATTAACCTTATAACTATCTGTCTTTAATACGATTTTCTCCCGACTTCACTTTTCGCCACAGGATCCGTTTAGCTGCTGCCGCGACAGCTTTTCCGTGGCAAGATCGCTCCGCGAAGGAGAGGTCCGGATGCCGGTCACGCGTCACTTGGGGCTCGGCGTCATCGAGACGCGCTGGTTCGGCGAGCATCACCATACGGTGCGGCCGCTGTTCGAGTTCCTCTCCTATGCGCTCAAGAACCGTCCCGACGCCTTCACCTATGAGCGTTTCGTCGGCGCCACCTCGTTCCGCGAGGCCGTGCGCTTCATGACCGCGAGCGGCGATGTCGACTATCTCTACATCGCCGCCCATGGCGACTTCACCCGCATCGAGGCGCCCGACGGCTCCGCCCTGTCGCGGACCTTCCTCCGCAACACGATCTGCGAGGTCAACCGCAAGCGCCGCCAGCTCAAGGGGGTGATGTTCGGCTCGTGCAAGTTCGGCGACGCGCGCAACCTGATCGAGGTCCTCCGGCCGGCCAAGATCCGGGGGCAGACGGTGCGGAACCGGCTGCTCTGGGCGGCGGGCTACGCGCGCGAGATCGACTACACGCGCTCGTCGCTGTTCGACATCTACTTCTTCGACGTGCTCTTCCGGAACGGCGGCAATGGCGACGAGATCACCCGCCTCCGGAACACCGTCGACCGGCTGGACCGGGCCCTGCCGGGGATGATCGAGAGCCTGTCACTGTCGATCGTGGTGCGCCTCCCCAACGGCCGCTACCGCAACATCATCCAGCACGAAGTCTATCCCGACTGACCCTTGAGGAAGGCGAGACGCCCATCGGTCGCCCCGGGCGCGACTTCGACCACGGCTGCCTCGACGACGCCTTCGGCGACGAACGGATCGCGCTGCAGCCGCGCCTCGAGCCCCTCCCGCGACGTGCCGTGGGCGAGGACGGCGCCCCCGCCGCCCCCGGCGAGGCTACCCGTGAGCAGGAACACGCCGTCAGCGAAGCCCTGATCGATCCAGGCCTTGTGGCCCGCCATCAGGTCGGGCGCGGCGGCCCGGTTGGCGGCAAAGGTCAGCGTCACGAAGAACATCGGGAAGGCTCCGGTCTGGGGAAATTGGTCCATTGATTCAATGAGCGACGCTGAGGTTGGCCAGCCACGTTTCCATGGTGGCCACCTCGCGCTGGATGAAGGCCTCGTCGCGATAGGCGCTCGCCAGTGTCGCCACCCCCTGGCTCTGCACGAGAAGGTGCATGGCGAGGCCGTCTGCCGTCGTCTCGGCGTGCCCGAGTGCGACGAACTGGCGGGCGAGCCAGGTGCGGAAGAGGTCGAACAAGGCCCGCGCCCGGCCGAGCGCGACGTGGTCGAGCTTCGCCAGCTCCTCGCAGAGCGTCCCGACCGGACAGCCATGCGCCATGATCGCGGCACGGTTGGCGACCAGCATGCGGATGAAACTGCGGATCCGCTCCTCCGGCTCCGCACCGTCCCGCTCCCAGTCGTCGAGCATGTCGCGGGTGCGCGCCAGGCGACGGTCGATCACCGCGTCGAGGATCTGGTCCTTGGTCTTGAAGTGATAGTAGAAATTGCCGCGCGACAGGCCCACCGCCCCCGCGATGTCGGCGAAGGACGTCGCCTCGATCCCGGCCTCGTAGAACAGGCGGTCCGCCGTCTCCACGATCAGGTTGCGCGTCTCCGCCGCAGCCATCCCATCCGCCTTTCGATTTGCCCGACTCGCCGAGGCGGCGTAGCTTCTAGGTCGACTGTCCTAGGACTGTTTCTAGGACAATTGACCTAGAGCAGTCAAGGGTGCCGACATGGGTGCTGCAGAGACCACCGCCACGTTCACGGGGTTTGGCCCGAAGGCCCTTCCCTTCTTCGAGGCGCTCAAGTTCCACCAGTCCAAGGCCTGGTTCGACGAGAACCGCGCCCTCTATGAGAGAAACGTGCTCGCGTCGATGGTGGCGCTGGTCGACGACCTCACCGCCGCGTTCCAGACGCGGAAGGTGCCGCTCCGCGGCGACGGCAAGCGCGCGATCTTCCGGCTCAACCGCGACGTCCGCTTCTCCAAGGACAAGAGCCCGTACAAGACCCATGCCGGGGCCGTGCTGACCCGGTCCGGCGACAAGAAGGACCCGGGCCTCCTCTATATCCACATCGACCCGACCGGCTGCTTCGCCGCCGCCGGCTTCTACCGGCCCGAGGCGGCGGCGCTGGCCGCGTTCCGGAAGGCGATGCTCGCCCATCCGCAGAAGGCGAAGGCGCTTCTCACGAAGCTCGAGAAGAGCGACCTGCCGCTCCGCGACTTCGATCAGCTCACCCGGATTCCGCGCGGCTACGAGGCCCTGAAGGACGGGCCGCTCGACGCCATGGTGCGGATGAAGTCGCTGGTCGTGCAGCGCGACCTGCCCGCCGAACTCATCGGCACGCCCGGCCTCGCCGATGCGATCGTCGACTTTGCGACCCGCGCCCGCCCTCTCCTCGATTTCGGCTGGCAGGCGGTCGACTGAGGTTGTCGTGCATCGGCCCCGGATATACATTGGATATCCCACCGACGGAGGACCGGGACCATGGCAGGCAAGATCGGCCGCTGGGGCAACAGCGCCGCGGTGCGCATCCCGCGCGACGTGCTGGAGCGGGCCGGCCTCCGCGAGGGCCAGGCCGTGGAGATCGTCGTCGTCAACGGCCGCGAGGTCGCCATTCGCCCTGCCGTGAAGGCGCCCCGCTACACGCTCGAGGAGCTCGTCGCGGAGATGGAGCGGATTCCGCCCGAGGACCGGCCGCCGCTGGTGGATTGGGGACCGCCTGTCGGCGCGGAGATTCTGCCCGAGGATGAGTATTCGCGCGGCGAGATCACTCTTGAGGACATCCTGAGTGGCCGGGCGCGTTCCGAGCGGGGGTGACATTGTCTGGGCGGAGCTGAGCCCGACCCTCGGCACCGAGCAGAGCGGCCGCCGGCCAGCCCTCGTCGTTACACCGCTCCGCTACAACGAGATCTCCACGCGGGTACTCGTCTGTCCGATCACCAGCGTCATCCGCAGCTGGCCCTTCGAGGTCCTTCTCCCGCCCTCGACCAAGACAGTTGGCTGCGTGTTGGTCGACCAGATTCGCAGCATCGACCGTGCCGCCCGCGTCTTCCGGCACATCGAGACGGTGCCCGAACACGTTCTCGAGGACGTGGTCACCAGGCTCACCGCACTTCTCCAACCCTGACCCCACTGCATCGCACATTGCGCAGGCCGCGCCGTCCCGCTAGAAACGCCGCGGATTTGACGGGTTCCCGCGGTTCCCGCCGCCACCGCCCTTGGGGAAACACAAGAAGGAAATGACATGCGCGTCTACTACGACCGGGATGCCGACCTGAACCTGATCAAGGCCAAGAAGGTCGCGATCGTCGGCTATGGCAGCCAGGGCCATGCCCATGCCCAGAACATGCGCGACTCCGGCGTGAAGGACGTGGCCATCGCGCTCCGTCCCGGCTCGGCTTCCGCCGCCAAGGCCGAGAAGGCCGGCTTCAAGGTCATGTCGGTCGCCGACGCCGCCAAGTGGGCCGACTTCATCATGATGTGCGCGCCGGACGAGCTCCAGGCCGACATCTACAAGGACCACATCGCCGACAACATCCGCGACGGCGCGGCCATCGCCTTCGCCCATGGCCTCAACATCCACTTCAACCTGATCGAGCCGAGCAGCAAGGTCGACGTGGTCATGGTCGCCCCGAAGGGCCCGGGCCACACCGTGCGCGGCGAGTATCAGAAGGGCGGCGGCGTGCCCTGCCTCATCGCCATCCACCAGGACGCCTCGGGCAACGCCCATGATGTCGCCCTCTCCTATGCCTCGGCGATCGGCGGCGGCCGCTCGGGCGTCATCGAGACCACCTTCAAGGAAGAGTGCGAGACCGACCTCTTCGGCGAGCAGGCGGTGCTCTGCGGCGGCCTGGTCGAGCTGATCCGCGCCGGCTTCGACACCCTGGTCGAGGCGGGCTACGCCCCGGAGATGGCCTATTTCGAGTGCCTCCACGAGGTGAAGCTGATCGTCGACCTCATCTACGAGGGCGGCATCGCCAACATGAACTACTCGATCTCCAACACCGCCGAGTTCGGCGAGTACATGACCGGCCCGCGCATCGTCACCGACGAGACCCGCGCCGAGATGAAGCGCGTCCTCAAGGACATCCAGACCGGCGCCTTCACCTCGGAGTGGATCCGCGAGTTCAAGGCCGGCATGCCGAAGTTCAAGGCGATCCGCCGCAACAACGACGCCCTGCCGATCGAGGATGTCGGCCGCACGCTCCGCGGCATGATGCCGTGGATCGGCTCGAACAAGCTGGTCGACAAGGAAAAGAACTAGGGGCTTGCCCGGAGGACTTCTGGCGCGACGGCTGTCCGTCGCGCCGCCTTCGAGCTATGCGTTCAGCCTGAAGATCCGCTGGGCATTCGTCTCATAGATTTGCCGGCGTTGCTCCACCGTCACGGCTGCGCCGTCCATGAATCGCACAGCTTCAGCGTCGTCTTCGTAGGGATAGTCCGCAGCGAACAGGATTCGCTCGCCCCCAAGCACATCGAGGCACAGCCTCAGCGCCGGCATCGACGTGACACCCGATGTGGTGATGACGAAATTGTCCAGGAAGTACTGGCTCGGCAGCCGGGGAAGTTCCTTGACCGCGCCGATCTTCACTTCGAGCAGATACCGGTTGTCGATGCGCTGAAGCCAGAACGGCAAGCCCTCCCCCATGTGACCGAGGATGATCTTGAGCTTCGGATGGCGGTCCAGGGCCCCCGACATGATGAGTCGCATGGCATGCAGCCCGGTCTCGGCGGCGAAACCCCAGCCGGCGAAATAGAGACCGTAGTCCAGATATGGGGTGACCATCGACGGGGCGGGTTCGCGCGGGTGGATGTAGATCGGCATGTCGAGCGCCTCGGCGGCTTCGAAGATGGGCCGATACTTGGCGGAATCGAGATACTCGCCCTTGGTATGGGAGTTGATGATAACGCCGCAGAGGCCAAGCCTCTGCGCAGCCCGCTCAATCTCACGTGCCGCCGCCGCCGGGTCCTGCGGCGCGACAGCCGCAAGGCCCGCGAACCGCGTCGGGTGTGATTTCACTGCATCGGCGAGCGCGTCGTTCGCCGATGCCGCGAGCCGCGTTGCAAGCTGAGCGTCGAAGACCTGGACACCCGGCGACGTCAACGACAGCACCTGCATGTCGATGCCGATCGAATCCATGTGGGCGATACGGCCAGCGCCTATATCGAGCAGGCGATCGTCCAGCGGCTTGTTAGCCGGCGTCTGCGCCAGGATGGTCTCGCCCATCTTGGCGAAGCCGGGCTCGACATCGCGCCCCGAAAGGACGACCTGCCACTGGGCCATGATGTCGGCAGTCACGAAGGCCTCTTCGACCGCAATCCGTCTCATCGTCCCGCCACTCCTCGCCGCAATGCCCGTTCAACCGGGAGCCAGGGCTCCCCGCAAATCCTCGCGCCCCAGGCGCGGCCCGGAATGGCCGCGGCGCGCGATCGGCGACGGCCGGGTCCAGGTGGGCAGACTAGGACCGGCACTTCGAGGATCACTTCATCGTCGGGTGACCGGCAGGGCGCCCGATCGCGCGCCCTGCCCCGCCGACGCGTCGCTACTCGAAGATGCCCTCGAAGGTCCCGTTCTTCCGGAAGGTGCAGCGGAAGCCGCGGGCCGGCTGCTTCTCGAACCAGCCGATCACCGTATGGCCCCGGCCGTTGGCGAAAGGCGGATTGGTACGGAGCACCCCCGGCTTGCCGCGGAAATAACCCGCCGCCTCGCCGAGGCAGTAGGCCGCCATCTGGCCGACCG